>JBHAFN010000175.1:0-5118 GCA_041856105.1 Bacillota bacterium | reverse complement strand
GAATGAAAATGCAATTTCTTGCCTTCATGATAATTGCATTGATGTTTGGAACGATGGAAGGATATTTCGGATATTTCCTAATCTTAACAGGCTTATATATAATCATCGTCTTTATAAAAATATACTTTCTATACAAAAAAGAAAAAGGAATTCTCGGATGAATTCCTTATTTTTTTGCAGTGTATTTTCTGATATCCAATGCGACTGCAATAATAATTACGAGCCCCTGCACAATGTATTGGTATGAAGTATCGATAGATAAAAATTGCATACAAGTTTTTAACAATTCAAACACCAATACCCCCAACAAAATACCCGGAACAGTACCGATACCCCCTGTAGTGGATACTCCTCCGATTGTACAAGCGGCGATAGCTTCCAATTCATAACCTAAACCTAAATTCACCGATGCCCCGCCCGCTTTAGCCGCAAGCAGAAATCCGGCAAATCCGTACATAACTCCGGCCAAAGTATAAATTCTTAATTTTGCGGCGATCGTATTAACTCCGGACACTTCGGCAGCGTTTTCGTTACCGCCGATGGCATACATATATTTACCGTGTCTTGTCTTGTTGTATAAAAACCAAAAGAACAATCCCACAAGAACGGCAATAATCAATAAATATTTAATCGAAACAATAAATTCAAATCCTCCGGACGCAATTTTGGTATAATCATCTCTTAATCCGCCTAAAGGCGTTGCACCCGAATAAACCAGATTAATTCCGTAAACGATTGTCTGCATACCTAAAGTTGCCAAGAAAGGCGGAACGTTTAAATAAGAAACGGTAACACCGTTAATAAAACCGAACAATCCGGTTATCACGATAACCAATAACAACACCGCCAAAATCGGTAAATCAGGTAGGTTGGGAAAGAATTTAGCCGAATAATCAGCCCTTTGTAACAATGTACACGATAAAACTCCTCCAAGCCCCACAAGTCTTCCGGCACTTAAATCCGTTCCTTTAGTTATCAAACAACCGCTAACCCCTAAAGCGATGATCAATCTCGGTGATACGTTACTGGCAATATTGGAAAAATTTTGTTCCGTAAAAAAGCCGTTTTGCGTAATCCCTACATAAACAACCAATAGAAATAATAATATAATAATCGCATTATTCCCGAGAAACTCCGTTAACTTTTTAGTTTCCATCTTTTATCTCCCTTACATAAATTTAGTCGCAAGACTCATGATATTTTCCTGCGTTGCCTCTTCACCTTCAACAAAGCCGGATACTTTCCCCTCGCTCATCACCATGATACGATCACTCATTCCGATAAGTTCGGGAAGCTCCGAAGAAATCATAATAATTGATTTACCTTGTTTGGCAAGCTCGGCAATGATCAAATAAATTTCATATTTCGCCCCTACGTCAATTCCTCTGGTCGGCTCATCCAAAATGAGGATATCCGGACTGTTAGCCAGCCATCTTCCGATAATAACCTTTTGCTGATTACCGCCGGATAATGATTTGATTTGCGTTTTGGTACTCGGAGTTTTGATACTCATTTTCTTAATATTTTCATTAACAACATTTTCCAGTTTGTTACTGTCGATCACTATTTTGTAATTTAAATATTTATCCAATGAAGCAACCCCCACATTATCGGATATGGAAAGCACTCCGAATATACCGGTCGCTCTTCTATCCTCGGTAAGCAACGCAATCCCTTTGGTTATGGCATCCCTAGGCCGTTTTATATTTAACTTTTCACCTTTATAAATCACTTCTCCGGAAACGATATGTCTAACTCCGAAAATAGCTTCCATAAGCTCGGTTCTTTGTGCACCGACAAGTCCTCCAATCCCTAATATTTCCCCTTTTTTCAGATTGAAACTTACATCCTTAAAAGATTTGGGATCGATGGAAGTAAAATTTTTCACTTCCAAAACAACATCACCGGGAACATTTTCCCTCGTCGGGAAACGATTGGTAAGTTCTCTTCCCACCATTTTTTGGATAATGATATCCGTAGTCAATTCATCGGACGGCCATGTACCGACATATGTACCGTCCCTCATTATGCTTACTTCATCGGAAATTTTAAGAATTTCCTCCATTTTATGAGAAATATAAATAATCGATACCCCATTGTTTCTCAGTTTGTTAATAATATCGAACAGCCCTTCAACCTCATTTTCGGTCAGTGAAGAAGTAGGTTCATCCATAATTACCAGTTTTGCATTTGCGGAAACCGCTTTGGCAATTTCCACCGACTGCATTTGAGATACGGATAAACTACTTAATTTAACTTTAGGACTAAAGTTCATATTAACTTCTTTCAATAAATTTTCTGTTTGTTCATACATGGTTTTATGATCGACTATTTTAATAGGACCGATACTTTTTAAAGGAAATTTACCCAAGAAGATATTTTCGGCAATGCTTCTGTCCAATATCGGTGATTGTTCCTGTTGAACAATAGCGATCCCTTTTTGTAAAGCGTCATGCGGATTGGTGATATGAACTTTTTCACCGTTAAATATCACTTCTCCTTCATCCATTTTATATATTCCAAACAAGCACTTCATTAATGTAGACTTACCTGCTCCGTTTTCACCCATTAAAGCGTGAACGGTACCCGGTCTGATATTTAATTGAACATTATCTAAAGCTTTTACACCCGGAAAACTTTTACTTATATTTTTCATTTGCAAGATATATTCGCTCATTTTTGTCCCCCTGCATATTTGAGAAAATCAAGTGTGCCGAAACAGCACACTTGATTAATTTTTTTAGTTTAGGAAATCATCAACATTTTCCGGAGTAATCTTTACGTAGTCTACCCAGTAATATTTTTCCAATTTTTCGCCGTTAACCGCTTTAACCGCCGCATCAACAGCTGTATGAGATTGTCCGATATGGTCATTTAATACTGTACCGGTCATCGCTCCGTCTTTAATTAGTTGTTTAGCTTCTTCCAAAGCGTCAACCCCAACTAAATAAATATCGGTACCAACGGTTCTGCCCGCTGCAGTAATTGCTTGAGCGGCACCCAATGCCATCGCATCGTTGTTACAGAATACAACTTCTACCTTGTCGCCATATTTTGACAAAGCGTTGGCAACGATTTCTTGTCCTTTTGCCTGATCCCAATCACCACGTTGTTCATCCAATTTTTCAACTTCCAAACCTGAAACTTCTTTATATTGAGAAATGGAGAATTCGGTACGATATTTAGCATCAACGTTTTCAGGGTCGCCGACAACCATTACATATTGTAATTTTCCGTCGCCGTTTAAATCACCTTTATTTTCAAGTTCAGCAATGATTTCCCCTTGGAATTTTCCTGATTGTCTTGCATCGGCACCTACATAAGTGTATTTACCTTCGTATTCTTTACCGTCATATAAGTTCATATCCGCTTCTTCAGGTTCACGGTTAATGAAGATACATGGAATGTTTGCACTTGCACATTTATCAATTACGGTAGCCGCAGATGTGGATTGTACTAAATTGATAATCAGAACATCATAACCCTGTTGAATGAAATTATCTATTTGGTTGGATTGTTCAGCTTGGTCGTTCTTACCGTCCTGAATGGTTACTTCATAAGTTTTACCGTCATTTAGAGTTTTGAAATAACTTTCGATTTCTTGTCTGTAAAGAGTCATAAAGTTATCGTCAAACTTGTAGATTGAAACCCCAACCTTAACTGTTTCACCGCTTGTTTCAGTAGTGGCGGTTTCAGTAGTTGTTGTTTCGGTTGTTGTAGTAGTTGCAGTCGAACTACATCCTACCATTCCCAAAAGCATCACCGCTGATAGGAAGCTTAAGATTCTTTTTTTCATAGATTCTCCTCCGTATACTAACGATTTAATGTATACGCTTACAATCTTAAATTTAATCTTTGATTTTGTCAATATTTATGCACGACTTTATTAAATGAATGTTGAAATTTAGTAAATATTATCGGATTTTTGGATATTTTGACTCTATAGCCGTACAAATCAGTTATTTTCAGTAAAAAAACACCTTTTTCATCAAAAAAAATTTAGTAAATATTGACAAGAGGTTCTAAGATGTTAAATTATAGTTAAATATCGGAGGAAACAAGCATGGTTACTCTAAAAGACATAGCAGAAAATATAGGGATTTCAACCTCTGCCGTATCAAGAATTTTAAACTACGATCCTACTTTACAAGTTCCGGAATCCACCAAAGCCAAGGTATTTGAAACCGCCAATGCCATGGGATACAAAAAGAAAAAAATAAAACGCAAAACAGCGATGGAAGGTTTTAAGGTGGCTATTGTTCATTGGTATACGATGGACAAAGAGTTAAGCGATCCTTTTTATCTTTCCATGCGGATCGGTGCGGAAAATTTTTTAACCAAAATGAACGTCCAGATAATACGTATTTTCAGAGATGAAATAAACTTACTCAATAAAATAAGCGATGTGGACGGGATGATTTGTATCGGAAAATTTTCCAAAAAAGAAATTACCGATTTCAGAAAAATCAGTGATAAAATTGTTTTTCTGGATATGTTATTACCTAAAATATATGTCAGTTCGGTCAATATGGATGTTGAAAACGCCCTTAAGGATGTTATCGAATATTTAAAAACTCTGGGGCACACTACCATAGGTTTTTTGGGAGGAATCGAGAAAACAAGCGATAATGAAAAATATCCCGATCAAAGAATTAAGTTTTTTAAAAAATACTGTGATATGTATCAGATAAATTATGCAAACTATATCTACGAAGATGAATTTACCATTCAATCGGGCTACAAGATGATGGAAAGATTGGTAAGTGAAAACGAGGTTTTACCCGGAGCAATCTTTTGCGCCAACGATTTAATTGCCCAAGGAGCAATGCGAGCGGCAGTAAAAAACCGTATCGTCATCCCCAAGGATCTGTCCATTGTCGGATTTAACAACGATAAAGGAACCGACTTTACCAATCCTCCTTTAACAACCATAAGCGTACCAAGCAGTAAAATCGGTACAATCGGCGCTCAGTTGTTATCCATCTATCTTTCATCAAAAAAAATATTTCCGATTAAAATTACCGTTCCTTGCGAACTTATAATTCGTGAGTCTTGTTCTATTGCGAAAAAATAAAATTTAAAAAGAGTTATTTTGTTCAATGAAAATAACTCTTTTTG
>JBHAFN010000174.1:0-2578 GCA_041856105.1 Bacillota bacterium | reverse complement strand
ATTATGATGAAGCGGGAAGTATCGGGAAAAGATATCGTCGTCAGGACGCCATCGGGACACCGTTTTGTATTACGGTTGATCCTGAAACGTTAAACGACGGGTGTGTAACCGTCAGAGAAAGAGATTCAATGAATCAGATCAGGGTTAAGATTGAAGAAGTTAAAGATATCGTTAAACAAGCGATTAAATTTTAAAAAGGAGGCTGTATGCGCTTAAGCGATGAAGAGTTGAATAAAATTCGTAATAGTGCAGATATTGTCGAGGTGGTCGGGCATTATATCCCGGTAATTAAGAGTGGCAGAAACTATAAGGCGATTTGTCCTTTTCATGATGACAGCGATCCTTCTTTAAATATTTCGGTTAGTAAACAAATCTATAAGTGTTTTTCGTGTACGGCGGGCGGTAACGTATTTTCTTTCGTGCAAAATTATGAAAAGGTAAGTTTTATCGAAGCGGTAAAAAAAGTGGCTGAGATAAGCGGTTATCCGTTAAATATAAGTTTAAGCGATTATGAAAAACCGAAAGATCCGCTTAAGGAAAAATATTATAAAGTACTGCAGGAAGCGATTAAGTTTTTAAAATATCAGTTAAATTCTTTCGAAGCGTCTAAGATTAAATATTATCTTACCAATCGGGGGATTGACGGCGAGTTAATCGATATGTTTGATATCGGTTATAACGGCGATGAAAATATTTTATATCGTTTTTTAAATGCCAAAGGTTATAACGATATGGATATAGTCAGCGTTAATCTTATTCGCAGTTCTGCAAACGGTTTTTATGATGTTTTCGGCGGAAGAATTACTTTTCCGATTCATGATATTTTCGGTAATCCGATCGGGTTTACCGCCAGAAGCGTGGAAGAAAATGTCGCCAAATACATCAATACCAATGAAACCGATTTATATATAAAAGGAAATATTGTTTATAATTATCATCGGGCTAAGGATGAAGCCAAGCGTAAAGGAAAACTTTATGTAGTGGAAGGGGTTATGGATGTAATCGCTTTTGCCCGGGCTAAAATTTATAACGTTGTGGCTACTTTGGGTACGGCTTGTACTTTAAATCAATTAAATGAAATGAAGAAAACGGGATGTACGATTATTTTTTGTTATGACGGTGATGAAGCCGGCAAGGCGGCTAATTTTAAGGCAGGCAAACTGGCGAGCGCTCATAAAATGGATATCAGAATTATTGATAATCAATCAGGGGATGATCCCGATGATATTGTCAATAAACATGGGGTTGACGCTTTAGTTGCGTTATGTAAAAAAGAACTCAGTTGGTTGGAGTATTGTTTTGAATATTATCTGAAGAAATATAATTTACAGCTTTATTCCGAAAAAAAGGAGTTTGTAAGTAAGATTATGGAGGAAATAGCTTTATCCGACGATGAATTTGATCGTCAAAACTTTCTTCATAAGCTCACTCAGCTTACCGGTTTTGAAATTAATACTTTATCCGCAGGGGTTGTTAAACAGAAGAAGTTTACCAAAGTTAAATTTAAGCCAGCCTTGGAGGGGATTAAAGCTGCGGAAAGATATATCTTGCAGGGGATGCTCAGTGATAATAATGCCGTTGATATATTTATTAATCGTTTGGGATTTTTAGTTGATGATGATGCGCAGATTTTGGCGATGATCATTATAGATGAGTATAGAAAATACAATGAGGTTAAGGTTGCCGATTTATTGGATAATATTCAAGATGAAAAAATAAAAAATTTATTACTGGATATTTCTTTAAATGCGAATTATAATATTGAATTTGATGAAGTTAAATTTATGAGTTATATTAATAGAGTGAAAAAATGGCTTTTGGAAGATGAAACCGAAAAGCTGCGCATGCAAATTCAGGAAGAAGTCGATAATGACAATAAATTTAAACTTATGTTAAAATATAGAGAAAATCTTATTGAACTTAGGAGGTACAATAATGAGTAAAACAAAGGGTGTCAAAGGGACAATTTTAACTTTAGAGGAAGTGAAAGAAAATTTTCTTAAACAAAATAAAGAAAATAAGGATATTTATCAAAATGATGTAATAAAGGCGATTGAACATTTGGATTTGTCCGATAACGATATTGATGAATTATATGACTGGTTTAACAGCGTGGGTATTGATATTTTAAACGAAGATGATATCGAGGAAGAATTGGCGGTTGAATTAGGTGATGATGTTGAAGATGATGTGGATGTGGATGAAATTGACAGTGATATTGACATCAGCCCGGATGATGATTTATTTGAAGAAGACGATGAAGATGTTTTTAATAAAAAACCTTATAAAGATGTGATTGCTTCAGGAAATACCTCCAGAATAAACGATGCCGTAAAGATGTATCTTAAAGAGATCGGTCATGTTCCTTTGCTTAAAGCTGATGATGAATTGGAAATTGCCAAAAGAATTGAGGCCGGTGATGAAGAAGCCAAAAATATATTGATTTCCAGCAACTTAAGATTGGTAGTTTCCATTGCGAAAAAATATGTCGGCAGAGGAATGTTGTTTTTGGATTTAATTCAGGAAGGCAACATGGGGCTTGTTAAAGCGGTAGAAAAGTTTGATTATACAAAGGGAT
>JBHAFN010000173.1:0-4889 GCA_041856105.1 Bacillota bacterium | reverse complement strand
TGAAAACAGTGATGGAACATCCTTTGCGGGCGGTGCTCCTTGGGGAGTTACGGATTTTAAAGCGGCGATTAGATATTTAAGATATAACAGTGAACTTCTTCCGGGTGACGAAACAAAAATTATTACCTTCGGTCATAGTGGCGGAGGTGCTCAAAGTGCGCTTCTTGGGGTTACCGGGGATAATGAGTTATATTATCCTTATTTGGTTTCTATAGGTGCCGCAATGTATGATGATGAAGGTAATTTGATTAGTGATGCGACATATGGGGCGATGTCCTGGTGCCCGATTACCAATTTGGATTCAGCAAATATGGCTTATGAATGGCAAATGGGTCAATTTTCTTCAAGCGGTACCAGAAGCGATGATACATGGACAAGTGCTTTATCGGATGATTTGTCTAAGAAATTTGCCGATTATATTAATGCGGTTAATTTGAAAGATGAAAATGGTAATGTGTTGACTTTAGAGGAAAGCAGTGAAGGAATATATTTGGCGGGAACTTATTATGATTATTTAATGGCGGTAATAAATGAATCTTTAAATAATTTTTTAAGTGATACCACCTTCCCTTATACACCTTCAAGCAGTGAACAGGCAGATGGGGGTTTTGCGGGCGGCAGCGCCCTGCCGGCAGTCCGCCTTCCTCTTCAGGTTCAACACCGCCTTCAAGCAGTACCCCGAAAACAACGACTTCTACCGAAACAACAACTACCACTTATGAAACCGCTCAGGATTATATTGACTCTTTAAATAGTGAAGAAGAGTGGGTCGTATATGATTCTTCTACCAATACGGCGACTATTTCCGATTTAAAAGCATTTTCCACATATATTAAAACAGCCACTAAAAATGTAGGGGCATTTGATGATTTGGATAGAGGACAAGCTGAAAACGATTTGTTTGGGACAAGTGAAGTTGATTCTTTACATTTTGATGTGATAATGGCGGGTTTATTAACCGATAATGCGGACACTTACAGTGCATTTAGTGATTATGACTCTTCATATACGGAAGCTTATAATAATGATCTTACTTATTTAGATGATTTGGGCAATGCGTCAACTCATCGTCAAAATATGTATAACCCGATGTATTTTATCAGCGATTACAATGCCGGTTATAATACAAGTACACTAGCTAAGTATTGGCGGATTAATACCGGTATTACTCAAGGCGACACATCTTCCACCGTGGAAGTAAATCTTGCGTTAGCTTTACAAGCCAATGCGCAAGTGGAAAATGTTGGATTTACCATCGTTTGGGGTAAAGGACATACAACTGCGGAAAGAACTGATGACAGTACGACTAACTTTATTGCATGGGTAAATGAAATTGTAAAATAAATATTTTAAAAAGATATTTCATTAAATTGACAATCATGTTTATCAAAAAGCGGGACTTGATCCCGTTTTTTGGTGTTAAAAATTTAATCGGAAAGAATATCTTGTGATCGTTTTTAATTAAATCGAAAAGATAATATATAAATGCACTTTATAATAAAATTTCTTGTAAAGTGATCAAAGCGGTTTTATAATTAGCATATGCTAACTCGTTTAAAGGAGGTAGTAATGTCTTATAGAATCAATCCTATTGTAATTATTATTTATAATATTTTCTTGCCTATAGCTTTAATGATTGTTCATGGGAAAGAGTTTGATATATATTTCTTAATTATAAGCAGCTTATTTCTTATTTATACAAAAAACTATAAAAGATTAGTTAAAATATTCGGATTTTATTTTTTATTCTGTATTTTTTATTATGTTTGTTTTAACAGCAAGTTTGAACCGGTTCAGTTTATTGGAATAATGTTTTTAATAATTATTAAATTTATGCCTTGTTTTATGGCGTCATCAGTTTTGATTTATGATTATAAAACTTCGGAAATACTTTCTTCTTTAGAGTCTTTAAGACTTCCCAAGTTGTTTATTATCGCCTTAACCGTAACAATCAGGTATATTCCGACTTTCGGGAAAGAATTCGGATGCATCAAGGAATCAATGAGATTAAGAGGAATTCCTTTTACAATAAAAAGACCGCTAAAAAGTTTTGAATATTTTATCGTACCGCAGTTGTTCAGATGTATGATTTTAGCTGACGAGCTTACTTCGGCAGGCTTATGCAAGGGAATAGATAATAACAAAATCAGAACATCATACTATGATGTGAAATTCAAAACAGGCGACTTATTCGTACTTTTACTTATCGTTTTGGGATGGTTTGGGGTGATGATATGGATAAAGTGATAATTGAAGGAAGAAATTTATCTTTTAAATATAAAGATAGTGATGACGGAATTTTTAATGTTGATTTTCAAATAATGGAAAACGAAGTTATTTTGGTTGCCGGGGACAGCGGATCGGGTAAATCAACTTTACTTAAATGTATTAACGGCTTAATTCCTAAAATAGTAGAAGGTGATTTAAAGGGAGAACTGTTTATTAATCAACAAAACAGTCTGAAAATGCCTATATCGGATATAAATTTACACATCGGTTCCGTTTTTCAAAATCCCCGTAGTCAATTTTTTACAACAAATACAACTTCCGAATTGGTTTTTGCGATGGAAAACTACGGTTATAAAAAAGAAATAATGCATAAAAAGTTAGAAGAGATTGTTTCGTTTTTTGGGATAGATAATCTTTTAGATAAAGATATATTTTCTCTTTCCAGCGGTGAAAAACAACTTTTGGCTCTGGCATCTTCAATTACTTTAAATCAAAAAATTTTATTGTTCGATGAACCTTCTGCCAATTTGGATTATAAAAATACTTTTTTGTTAAAAAAGTTGATTAAAAAATTGAAGGATAACGGCTATACGGTTATAGTTGCGGATCACAGGTTTTATTATTTGAATGATTTAATTGATCGGGTATTTTTGTTTGAAAAAGGTAATTTAAAGATATTTGACAGTGAGAAAGCTTTTAAAAACAGCGGATATGATACAAGAAGTTTTAATTTATTTGATATTAGTCTGCCTTATAATGTTGATTTGACAAATAAAGAAAAAGTATTGACTGTTGAAAAAGTATGTTATGGAGAATTATTAAATAATATAAATCTTGAATTTTATAATCGAGAGGTTGTTTCTATTGTGGGGGAAAACGGAGTTGGGAAAACAACTCTTGCCAGACTTTTATGCAGAAGCGTTAAGCCGGATAGCGGAAAGATTACGGGAGATTTACCGTTTTACATCATGCAGGATGCGGATTATCAGCTGTTTGGAACATCGGTATTTAATGAACTGCAAATTTCCAAAAACAAAGTAAAAGATAAAGATATTGAAGAGATATTAGCTTATTTTAATTTAACCGCTCATAAAGATAAACATCCATTTGATATATCCGGAGGGCAAAAACAGCGGTTACAGATTGCCTTGGGAATATTGAGTAAATGCAGGGTGGTAATTTTTGACGAGCCTACCAGCGGTTTGGATGTGGATTCAATGAAAAGGGTTGCAAAAGAGATAAATAAATTAAAACAAACCGCCGCCGTTGTTGTTATTTCACACGATTATGAATTTATAAGATTAATAAGCAATCGAGTAATTTGCTTGGGTGAAAAAAAGATAAAAAACGACTTTATTTTAGATGAAGAACATATTAATGAATTTAATCAACTATTTAAAGAAATGGAGGAAGTTGAATATGAAGATTAAAGATTTTGTATTGGTTGCCTTATTGACCGCATTATATATGGTTATGTATTTCATATCCATGATAATCACTTCTTTTTTAGGGGCATTCGGGCATGCGATTAGTCCGGGCATATGCGGATTGTTGTCGGGAGCTTTATTTTACTTTATGACCAGAAAGGTTGGGAAAATGTGGCAATTTACCATTATGATTGTGATTGTAATGGGAATTTTTGCGATGATGGGAGGAGGATATCTTCCTTGGATACTCAGCAGTATGGTTACTGCGATCATGGCTGATTTCATCGCTTCAAGAAACAATAGACCGAGTGTTTTAAAGGTTGCCTTGGCGTCAGGATTAATTCATACGGGTAGTGCGTTAGGGGCAATTATTCCGGCGACATTTTTTGTTAAACAGTATGTGGAAGAATGGATAAATCGTGGTCAAAGCGAAGCGCATATGCTTGAAATGGTCAAATATACGTCGGGAGCATTAGGGCTGTTGTCCACCGTAATTACTTTCGGTTTGGCATTTGCCGGGGCATATATCGGCTATGTTATGTTGAGAAAGCACTTAAAAGAAGCCTAAGACTATACCATATTCTCGATTATCGAGAATATGGTATATATGACGATAATCGAGAATAAGTATTTTTCTCTTTTTGTGTATGAATTATTATGGCGTTTAATATACTGTTTATTGAATTGTTAATTATATGTTTGCAAAGGGGTTAGTAAACTTTAAATTAATATTAATTCTACCTTAAGATTTTGTTAGAATTGATTATTTTAGTTTGATTTTCGATATAATGTTTCATGCAAACTATTTTAGTTTTAATCGAAAAAATATTTAAAGGTGCGAAAAATGAAAAAAATTAAGAATTTATTTTTGATGTCGATTATTTCGACATTGATGTTGGTTTTAATGCCGCTAAATGCTATGGCGGAGTCTAATTTATCTATTACATATGAATTAAAAGAGAACAGTGTTGTTTTTAAAGCGGACTATTCCGGCGAACATAGCGATAAAGTGTTTTTTGTATGGAGTGTCGTATCCGGAGGAAGTTATAATTCTAATAACTTATCTGAGGGAAACGCTCAATACTATACGCATTATTTCAATGATCCAAGAGTTGCGGTCAAGGTTTCGGTAAAAGCCGATATCGGAGGAAATACGGTAGTCGCTAATGCGACCAGCAGTGAAGTAAGATTAAAAACCGATGCTCAATTATTTAATAAATCGTTATTGAAACC
>JBHAFN010000172.1:0-2702 GCA_041856105.1 Bacillota bacterium | reverse complement strand
TTCATCCACAATCACCACTAAACCGTTACTTAATTTCGCTTCTAAAAAGATTGCTTCCAAATCTTTTTTATTTCCCGTTACGGCATTAAACATCCGATAAGGCAGTTTCAACTCTAAAGCCAATACCCGGGCAAGGGTTGTTTTACCTGTTCCCGGAGGTCCATAAAAGATAATTGAAAACAATCTTTGATTTTCAATCATTTTAGTAAGAATTTTATCCTTACCGATTAAATGATCTTGCCCTTTTACATCTTCCAATTTTTCAGGTCTTACTCTAAATGCTAACGGTTCGTTCATTATTATTACCTCCAATTCATTTTATCATTATATAATGAATATATAAAAGGAGTTTGAGATGAGAGTTTTAGTTCAAAGAGTAAAAAATGCCAGCGTGACGGTTAATCAGAAAATAATTAGTGAAATACATAAAGGTTTCTTGTTGTTGGTAGGAATTAAAGAAACGGATAATTTACAGATTGTTGAGAAAGTTGCCAAGAAAATTGCCGGTTTAAGAATTTTCGATGATGCCGACGGAAAGATGAATTTATCTTTGAGTCAGGTTAACGGAGAGATATTGTCGGTATCTCAATTTACATTATTCGGTGATGTAAGGAAAGGATACAGACCAAGTTTTATTGAGGCTGCCAAACCTGAACATGCCAAAGATTTATATAATAAATTCAATGAATGTTTAAGAAGCTATAATTTAATATGCAAAGAAGGAATATTTCAGGAAGAAATGCTGGTGAATCTGAGTAATGACGGTCCGATAACGATTATTGTAGATTCTGATGATATGTAGGTGGTGAATATGTTGGATTTTAATTATGAAGCAACCGTGGCTTTAAGAATAATTTTGTCGGTGGTTTTAGGTTTCGTATTAGGCAAAGAAAGAAGTAATAGAGGAGCTGCGGCGGGAGTGAAAACCCATTCTTTAGTATGTTTGGGTTCAACACTGGTAATGGTGTGCAGCGAGTATTTGTATTTTTATTATGGAATGGGAGATATTGCCAGAATGCCTGCTCAGGTAATCAGCGGAATCGGTTTTTTAGGGGCGGGAACTATTATCGTTACCGGGCATAATCAAATCAAAGGTTTGACTACTGCCGCAAGTATCTGGTTTTGTGCATGTGTCGGATTGGGGATCGGAGCTAATTTTTATTTAGGTACTTTGATTGCGGTAGCTTGCGAGATGGTTATTGTCTATATATTGAGCAGAAATATTTCCAATCGTCCTATGGAAAGTGTGGAATTATTGATTGAATATAATTCCGAGTTTGAAATTGTTGAATTTGTTAAATTAATTACTTCTCAAAAGTGTAAAATTATTAAAATTAATTATAATGATTTAGAGAAAATTCAGCCTTGGGAAAAAGATGCCTATTTTGCGATAGTGTCTTTGGATATTCCCGAAGAACTAAATTTATATCAATTCATTCGTAAACAGAGTATTAAGGGTCTGATTAATGTTTGTGAATATTAATGGGGATATTTCCTTGTAAAAAGAAGAATGATATTTTAAAATTTTTAATGAAAAAGGAGTTTTTATGGCAAAAATAATATATGGAAATTTAATGGCGCTGGATATTAAGAATGAATTGAAAGAAAAGATGGACCGGTTGAAAGAAAACGGTTTAAGAGTTCCGTTTTTATGTGTTGTTCTGGTTGGGAATAATCCGGCTTCGTTATCATATATCAAGGGAAAAGAAAAAGCGTGTTTGGAAGTAGGTATTGATTCTAAATTGGTTCATCTTCCCGAAGAAACTTCTGAAAATGAATTAATCTTAAAAATCAAGGAATTAAATGTCGATCCAAGTATTGACGGCATACTGGTTCAGATGCCCTTGCCTAAGCATATTAATGAAAACAAGATAATGGAAACAATCAATCACAATAAGGATGTTGACGGGTTAAATCCTTATAATATGGGTAAACTGTATTTGAAGGAGGACGGATTGTTTCCGTGTACGCCTCTGGGGATTATTGAAATTTTAAAAAGAAGCGCAATTTCGATAAAGGGTAAACATGCCATTGTAGTCGGAAGAAGTAAGCTTGTAGGGGTTCCGGTATCAAAACTTTTATTGGATGAAAATGCGACGGTTACTTTATGCCATTCCAAAACGGAAAATTTGGCTCGTATTTGTGCTCTGGCCGATATTCTGATTGTTGCGATAGGTAAAGAAAAATTTATTACTAAAGAGTATGTAAAGGAGAACGCCGTAGTAATAGATGTGGGAATTAATCGTAATAAGGAAGGTAAATTGGTTGGCGATGTGGATTTTGATGATGTAAAGGAAAAGGTTTCTTATATTACTCCGGTGCCTAAAGGGGTGGGACCTATGACCATTGCAATGTTATTATCCAATACATATAAAGCATACTTAAAAGGGGAGATTATCTATGGTTGAATATGATTTAAATGATGTTGTCGAAATGAAAAAGGAACATCCTTGTCGAAAGTCGAAAGAGTGGAAGATTATTCGAATGGGTGCCGATATTAAGATTAAATGTTTAGGTTGCGGGGCGGCGGTAATGTTTCCTCGGACTGAATTTGAAAGAAAGTTGAAAAAGATAGTTGAAAGATATAGCGGTGAGTGATCATTGATATATCTTTTTTTTGTTTTTATTTGCACTTATATTAGTGCAAAAAAGTAAATATAGATAATGATTGGGTTAAAGTATATTAAAATTAGGAGGATTAT
>JBHAFN010000171.1:0-4407 GCA_041856105.1 Bacillota bacterium | reverse complement strand
CATTTATTTTTTTAATAATTTCGTTTACATCTATCCGTTTTTTAATATAAACGGTTGCGAAAAGCATTTTATCCTTTTCATATACTTTTACTTTATTAATGTCTTCATAGTTATAAAATAAAACCTCAATTTCATCAGGATATATATTTTCCGCATTATCTAAAACGATTACTCTTTTCTTTCTTCCTTTTAAATATAGCTTATTATCGGCTATATAGCCCAAATCGCCGGTACGAAAATAACCGTTTTCAGTCATTACCGATTTGGTAAGCTGCTTGTTTCCGTAATAACCCATAAAGACATTATCTCCTTTTACAAGGATTTCACCGATGCCGTTTATGTCCGGTTGCTCAATAAATACGTCAAGATTTTCCATTATCGTTCCTACCGATTCAAAATCATCTCTGTTGCTGTATTCAACCGAAACTAAAGAAGAAGTTTCCGATAAACCGTAAGCCTCCAACATATTAAGCCCGTTGACTTTATAAAATTGACGAATTTCAGGTTCAAAATACGCTCCGCCGCAAAATAAGTATTTAATGTTTCCGCCAAGCATTTTATTTATGTTTAATCGATAGTTAATACAAGTTTCATAAAAACGATTAAAAATAAGCGGTACTCCGCAAAATACGGTGGGCTTAACCGTTTCCAATTCCTCCAAGATTTTAGTTATACCGCCGCATAAATATATTTTCATCCCGGAATCCAGTGAATATAAAAAATTACATATCCCCGCATAAGTATGATGGAGCGGCAGAAATAAATAACAGATGTCTTCTTTATTCATGTCAGCTCTCCGTTTTAAATTGTCCCAGCAGGCAAACATATTGTTTTGCGATAACATTACAGCTTTGGGACTGCTTGTGGTTCCGCTGGAAAAAATTATTTTAGAACACATATCCGGTTCAATCAAATCATCGATTAAGGGATATTTTTCCTCTTTGATCACTTCATCCATTTTTATAAAAATAATTTCGGGATATTTTATCATTAACTTTTCAACTGTTTCTTTTAATGTTTCACTGTAAATTAAAGCTTCAATTTTCAAATAGTTTAAAACATAATCGATATCATTCAGTTTCCATTCACAGGAAATGGCTACCCCCGTTCCTACAAACCCCATTACGGCTATATCGCTGACCATATAGTTATAGCTGTTTTTTCCCAATAATCCTATTTTTTTATGACATAGATTAAGACTTTGGAGATAACCGGCAAAATTATAAACGTCATTTACAAATTTATCATATGTAATCCCTTTAAATTCATTATCATTTTTTTCAAAAATATATTCATTATCCTTAAAATCTTCCGCTCTTTGTTTGAGAATTGTCTTAATTTGATACTTACCCATTGCTTACCTCATTCTATGCGATTGAAATAATTACGTTAATAAAAAAGATTAAATAAACTATGATGATAGAATATGAAGTCATTAATATCTTCCATAATTTTCCATTTAAAACCGAAGTTATATCACTCGCAAAACTTCTGTGTTTTGAAAAAATAAACAGTGTAACTACGACATATATCACAAATATGGCTATTTGTACCAACAACAAAAAAGAATCGGGAACGACCTTTATAAGATACAAAAACAATGAAGTCAAAGACTGAATCATAATTGTCGGTTTTATTGAATGATATTTAATTGTAATCAAAGATAAAAACCATCCGATAAAAAAGGCGGGTATCGCTTCAATCAAATTTCCTTGGGCAAACGCATATAATAAAGCGCTGGAAATAACCCCGAAATAACGTCCGAATATTCCCAAACTTCTTTGAATAACTCCTCTGAATACATATTCATCACAAAAAGGTTTGACTATTACGACATAAATAAAATAAGCAATATTCGCAATAATATAATCAACACTGCGATAATTACCCAAAAAGTTAACTTCGGAAAATCCGGTACTGAAAAAGATGCTGAATAGCGTCATAAAACTGGTAAATATAAAATATATGCCTAACGAAACGCAGGAATATATAAATAAATTACCTGTTGATATCCCTTTTTTATAATACTTGCTTAAATCCAAATCCAATTTTTTTCCGGCATAATTAAAAGGAAAAAAAGACAAAATTAAAATTAAAATATTCATCCCTACATAAAAAACCATCTCGGGAGTTTGATTAAAAAATACTTGCGGCAAATATTTTTCAAATAAAGACAGTCCGTGTCTAAAAATCGTTAATATAATTACATATAATATTAACGCTTTCCCGAATGTATTGATTCTTTGCCTTACCTGTCTGACTGTTAAAACGCTTTGGCTCATAATTTCTCCTATTGCTTAATATATCTATCGATATATGCACATGAATAAGAAACGCTGTTTGAATCCAACAATAAAAGGTTATCTTTATAATTAAAGATGTATGGTTGATTATTGTCAATAAAATCAAATCCGGTTTCCTCGTTAAAGTATAAATATATTTTACCCTTATACAGCTTATATTCCCCTTTAACATCTACCATTGCCTTACAAACATTCAAATAAGAAGTAAATGTATTATCCTTATAAAAAGTTATCGTTGTCGCATATTCCGCTATTTCATAATCTTCAACAAAAACGCCGTCAATATAGCCTTCATTAATAATTTCTTCATCGACAATTTCTATTTTTTCATCAGCCTTGCAGCCTTGTATAAATAATAAACCACATAAACATAAAATTAATAAAATTTTCTTCATAAATCACCTGCAGTTTAATATATAAACTAAAGTTGGTAATAATATATATTACCAAATGTTTAAAATCCTCACTAAGAAATGTTAATGAACATATTTATTATATAATGAAATTTGTTTAATGAACAAAAAAATTAAGCCGTCCTAAGACAGCTTAACTCTTTAATCTTCATCAGGAGTTAATTTGGAAGATTGTTTAATTACTTTTTCCTGAATATGAATCGGCGCAGGTTCATAACGATCAAACTTCAATATAAAGCTTCCTCTTCCCTGAGTCATACTTCTTAATTCGGTAGCGTATGTTCCCATTTCCGCCATCGGTACCTCCGCTTCAATCTTTTGATCTTTTTCATCAATCATTTCCATACCCATGATCAATCCTCTACGTTTGGTAAAATCTCCCATGATCGTTCCGGTATAGGTTTCCGGCGCAATAACTTCCACTTTGCCGATCGGCTCTAAAATAATAGGTTTGGCTTTCGGCATTCCCGCTTTATAGGCAAGTCTGGCTGCCGCTTTAAAGGCAATTTCCTTAGAATCGACATCATGATAGGAACCGTCAAAAAGAGTACACTTAACCCCGACAACCTTATAGCCTGCCAATACTCCTTTTTCCATACATTCTCTTAAGCCCGCTTCCGTTGCCGGGAAGTATTGTTTAGGAACGGCTCCTCCGAATACCTCTTCTTCAAAAACCATATCATCGCTGTCGCACGGCTCAAATCTGACCCATACATCACCATATTGCCCCGCACCGCCGCTTTGTTTTTTATGTTTACCTTGGGCTTCAGCTTTGGCGGTAATGGTTTCTCGATATTGAACGGTAGGAGTTGTGGTTGTAACTTCCACTTTATATTTTGATTTAAGTTTACTTAAAATCACGTCAATGTGCTGATCACCCAAACCGTAAAGAACCTGTTCTTTTGTTTCTCTGTTTTTTACAAATCTGATGGATAAATCTTCTTCACAAATTTTTTGAAAGCCGAAGCTCATCTTATCTTCATCCGCTTTGGTTTTCGGCCATACGGCAACTCCGAGCATAGGTTCAGGGAATGGGATATCCGGAAATTTAACAATCTTTTCTTTACTGCATAAAGTGTCGTTGGTAGAACTTTCTTGAAGCTTTACCACCGCTCCGATATCGCCGGTGAAAAGCTTTCCTACCCCTACCTGATATTTTCCGTTAATCACATATACCTGATTAACTTTTTCAGAAACTTCTTTTTGAGTATTATAAACCTGTGAATCGGAATTCAGCACTCCCGACATAACCTTAATAAAAGATATTTTCCCTACAAACGGATCGACGATTGTTTTAAAAATAAATGCCGATAAACTTTCATTTTCGTTTGTTTCAAGCATGACTTCTTTATTGTTGACATCATATGCCGTAACCTGTCCTTTTTCGGCATAACTTGGGAAGTATTCAATAATTAAATCCATTAATCTTTCAATACCGGTTTGATTAATCGCCGAACCGCAATAAACAGGACGAATATCGCCGTTTCTAACGCCTATTCTTAAACCCTTGGCCACTTCACTTTCATTAAAGGTTTCGCCACTGAAAAATTTTTCCATTAAATCATCGTCAGTCATGGCAATCGCTTCGGCGATTTGATTGTAGTATTCGCTTACCGCTTCTTTTAAGTGATCGGGAACTTCCTTAGGAGTTTTATGGTCATTATAATACCACGCTTTATTTCTTAATATAT
>JBHAFN010000170.1:0-4875 GCA_041856105.1 Bacillota bacterium | reverse complement strand
ACCCTTTCCACCAAATCATTAAACTTATATTCAAAGCTGATTGTTCCTTCCAGTTTTTTATTGTTTTCTATACGATAAATTAAAAATCTTAAATGAGTTAAAAACCTTACATAATCTATATCATCTTCTTTTGCCAAATAATTATATTTGGTTTCTAATAAATCTTTAACCAAGAAAACTATTTTATTTAAAACTTTTACATCCGTTTGCGATTTACCCGCATTCATATTCTGAAAATGCAAAGCCAATAAACTAAGCTCGCTTTCAGGAATTTTAATTCCCGTTTTATTAAAAATCATTTCCCCAAGTTTCAGTGAAGAATGATAACTTTCCTCATATAATACTTTTGTTTCTATGGCAAAAGGATTATCAATGCATTCGTTATTCAAAACTCTTTTATACATCGTAATGACATGATCTAAAAAGGCAATCAGTTTTTTTGTAGAGATATTATCGGTATTTAAACTATCTAAACTGCTTACGGTATCGGAAATTAACAATCTTAATTTATCTTCCTGAAGATTAGATTTGTTTTGATATTTAAAAATTTTTTCAACATTATTGTCTATATCAATTTCATCACCAATTTTCTTACCGAAGGCAATCCCTTTTCCGACCACCACACATTCATAACCGTCCAATATTCCGATTAAAGAACTGTTATTTAAAACTTTATATATTTTGATCTTGTTATTCATAATCAATAACCGTTCTTCTTAAAATATCATTATGAAATTTTCCGCCGCTTGTAAGAATGACGATAACGCTGTCATTAATATTTTCCTTGGCAAGTAAAGCCAAATCAAAAGTAATTAATTCTTCTCCTTTTTTTACCTTATCATTAATTTTAACCAATGATTTAAATCCCGAACCGTTTAAATTAACACTGTTAATACCTATATGAATCAATATTTCCAAACCGCTTTCATGTTTCAAGCCTAAAGCGTGTCCGGTAGGAAATAACATCGTAATCTCTCCGTCAATCGGAGAATATACCACACCTTTTTTAGGCTTATATGCAATGGTATCACCCAACATTTTTTCCGAAAAAACCTTATCAGGCAATTTATTAATATCGATTAAATCACCATTTACAGGCTTATTGAATATAATTCTCATAAAACCTCCCTCAACATCATTAATTCTACCTCGCTTATTTCCCATAATTCAAGTATAATTATTAATCTTAAAGGTAATCATCTTTTTTAGATTATTATTCTTTAAATTATTATTTTTTATGTTATACTCTTAATAGATAATGATAATTATTATCATTAATAGGAGGAAAAATGTCACAAATTAATAAGTATGTTAGCGACTTTAAAGTTAACGCATTTCATCAAGGAGAATTCAAAACAGTTTCATTAGACGACATTAAAGGCAAATGGTCCGTATTCTTCTTCTATCCGGCTGATTTCACCTTTGTATGTCCGACCGAATTGGAAGACTTGGCTGATCATTATGAAGAATTTAAAAAGTCAAATACGGAAATATACAGCGTTTCTTGCGATACTCATTTTGTCCACAAAGCATGGCATGACGCTTCAAAAGCAATCAAAAAGATTGACTATGTAATGTTGGCGGATCCAACCGCAAAACTGGCTAAAGATTTTGAAGTATATATCGAAGAAGACGGACTTGCGGAAAGAGGAACATTCATCGTTAATCCGGAAGGACAAATTGTGTCTTATGAAGTAAGTTCAGGAAACGTCGGTAGAAATGCCGAAGAATTATTAAGAAAGCTTTCCGCATGTCAATTCGTTCATACTCACGGTGATGAAGTTTGTCCGGCAAAATGGAAAGAAGGAGAAAAAACTTTAAAACCAAGCCTTGATTTAGTAGGTCAAATATAAGAAGGTTTTTCCTTCTTTTTTAAAGGAGTTATTGATGGAAAATTTATATGATTTAATTGTAATCGGGGCAGGTCCTGCCGGTTTAACCGCCGGAATATATATGGCAAGAGCCAAGTATAAAACCCTGATTTTGGAAAAAGAAAAAATCGGCGGTCAAATAACCATTACCGAAGAAGTTGTAAACTATCCCAGCGTGTTAAAGACCAGCGGCGAAGCTTTAACCAAACAAATGGCTAAGCAGGCGGAAGCTTTCGGTGCCGAAATAAAATTGGATGAGGTTGTAAATTTAAACCTTGAAGGTGATATCAAGGAAATTATTACTAAAACAACTACTTATAAAGCTTTGACAATTATTATTGCGACCGGAGCCAACCCTAGAAAACTCGGTTTTAAAGGCGAACAGGAATTTCAGGGAAGAGGTGTTGCATATTGTGCAACCTGTGATGGAGAATTTTTTACCGGTAAAGATATATTTGTTGTTGGAGGAGGTTTTGCGGCGGCAGAGGAAGCGATGTTTCTAACCAGATTCGGAAAAT
Organism: Bacillota bacterium; assembly: GCA_041856105.1. Lineage (GTDB taxonomy): Bacteria > Bacillota_I > Bacilli_A > Erysipelotrichales > Erysipelotrichaceae > UBA9076. The sequence goes on along the minus strand of JBHAFN010000170.1, from coordinate 2,486 downwards.
CGGTAACGATGATTGTCCGAGAACCGGAAATGACATGTGCGTCGTCAATTATTGAAAAAGTAAAAAACCACGATCCGAAAATCAATATCCGCTATTTTACGGAAGTAAAAGAAATTACCGGGGATACTTTCCCAAGACGAATTGAATTTATCAATAATCAAACAAATGAAACGTTCTCTTATGAAAACAAGGAAGATACTTTCGGGACTTTTGTCTTTGCCGGCTATGTTCCTAATACAAACTTAATCAAAGGAAAAGTTGAATTAGATAAATTCGGATATGTGCTTACCGATGAAAACAAACAGACAAATATTCCGGGAGTTTTTGCGGCAGGTGATTTATGCGTAAAAAATCTAAGACAAGTAGTTACTGCGACAAGCGACGGGGCGATTGCGGCTACAAGTTGTGAAAAAACAGCCAGCGAACTGCATAAAAAATTAAATATTCCCAATTTATTTATCGCTAAAGAAGAAGTTAAAATAGATCCTAAAGATTTAAAAGACGGTCAATTTATTACAAGTGAAATGATTCCTCAGCTAAAAGGATTGTTTGATCAATTGTTAAAAAATGTCGTTGTTGAAGCCCATTTAAATACTTCGGATGTTTCTGATGAATTAAATATTTTTGTAAGTGAGCTTCAAGGTATTTCGGATAAATTAACGGTGGAAAAGATTAACGATTTACAAAATAATCAAACACCTTATATATCTTTAAAATCAAACGGAATTTATGCCAATTATAAATTCTTTGGGGTTCCCGGAGGTCATGAATTCACTTCATTTGTGGTAACCATCCATCGTTTATACGGACCTATCAAAGAATTATCTAACGAAAGTTTAAATAAACTTAAAACGGTTAATTCCAAGGTTAAGTTAGATGTAGTGGTATCCTTAAGTTGTACTAAATGTCCGGGACTTGTAATGGCTTTAGCTCATGTATTAAGTCATAATTCGCATATTGAATTAAATATTTATGATATTGCATATTCAACCGAATTAAGAGATAAGTATAAAATTATGAGTGTACCTTGTACCATTATCAATGATAATGAAGTTGTTTTCGGACAAAAAGATGCCGATGATTTTATCGAAATAATCAAAAAGGCTGCCTAACAGGCAGTTTTTTGTTTAGCTTCGTTTAAAAATATTCTTGCTTTATCTTTATCTATCGGATTTTTCATATTTCCGTTTTTTATCCAAGTTGCCACTGATACTCCATCATAATAATTCATCAACTCTCTAATATTATCACCCGTTGCTCCACCCCCCAGCAATACTGGGATATTAGGTAGTTTTGTTTTAATTTTTTTTACAATTTCAATACTCTCTTGACTAGTTTTACCCGAAACAAATATTCCGTCAGCAAAGGCTTCATTAATAGCTTCCCAAGCAGCATTTTCTATTGGTTTTTCTCCTATTGGGACACCATGTGATTCATAGATATCTACATAAATCGGAATCTTTGACTTTATTCTTTTACGTAATTCACATATATCTACACACTGTGCTTGTAATATACCGGCACTTGTTACTTCTGCGCCTGTATAAAGATGTTCAACTCTCACAAAATCTGCTTGAATTGCATCAGCCACAGCCAATGACGCTACCCCATCCCAATTTATTAGTACTCCAATTACTAATTTGGGATATTTTTTTCTGATTTCCACCCCTATTCTAGTCATATATGCAATTGATTCTGGTCTTGATATCTGTTTTATAGGCATATCGTTCATATTTTGAATTATTATACCATCAAAACCGTTTTCTAAAACTAAAGATACCTCATTTAGTACATCATGAATAATTTTTTCAAAACTCTCATTTTCATATCTGTATGAACCTGGTAAAGGACTTGGTTGAATCATACACAATACAGTTTTATTGGGAAAAAAATTATTTTTCATTATTAACCACCTATTTCTTTTATATATTTTTCGCTGATACTAAATATTTCTTTTGAATCAAATGTTCCAAATTCAGTAATAAACCCTTTTATATATTTAGGAGAAATCGGAAGTAGTTCAGGACAAGTAAATTTTATTTTCTCCACATTAAATGTATCTGATTCATTTTGAATAAGTTTGGATTTTAAATTTAATAATACTTTTTCGCTTACCACATCTTTCAACATTCTACTATCAACTTTAATCATTGGAGTAATAAAATATAGAGGGATATTCATTTCTTTACATAAAACAGCTATCATATCCGAGCCGGTAGTATTGAATGCTGTCCCATCAGGATAAAATGTTTCAGCACCCATTAATACTATTTCGCATTTTTTTAAAAAGTAAAATATTGCTGAATCAGGAAAAAAATTGATATTAAATCCAAAATCGCTTAATTTAAATAAGTAAGGAATCCCTCCATCAATAATTCTACTTTCAGGTATGTATATATTGTATGCAACCGATGTTTTTGATAAATTAATTATACTTTTTTCAACAGTACTTGAATAATCAAACAGCATTATGTTTCTCTTATCTT
>JBHAFN010000169.1:0-5864 GCA_041856105.1 Bacillota bacterium | reverse complement strand
TATTTAAATAAGCGGGAATAAACCCGATAATCGCTCCGCTGATCAATCCGCAAAACAACGCCATAATAACGGTAAGCCAACTTGGAAATGAAGAAGTAATTCCTACAATAGTCGCAATCATCGAACCGAAATAGAAAGCCCCATCCGCAGCCAGATTAAAACGATTAGACTTAAAAACTATGGAAATCGCCAAACCCGCAAAAGTAAGCGGAATCATTAAAATAATTACATTACCGAATTGACGGGCACTTGAAACAGGACCGATCAATAAGGTTTTAATAGCTTCAATAGGCTGTGAAGAAACTAAAGAGATAATAACCAAAACCAAAGCGATTGCTATAAGAATAGCCAAACCGGTTCTTAAAGTTTCAAATTTAGCTTCTATTCGTTTAACCTTTTTACGATTTTCCTCTTGAGCATTTAAGACTTTATTACTCATACGGTTACCTTCCTTACTTCCTCTTCACTCATCTTCTTAATACCCAACATATAAAGACCCAACTCCTCTTCGGTTAAATGTTCGGTATGATCAAAATAAGCGACTATTTCCCCCTCATACATCACTATCAAGCTGTCGGAAAGCTCCAACACTTCGTTTATATCCGCAGATACAAGCAACACTGCCGCACCGTTATCACGCATTTCCACCAGTTGATCATGCATAAAAGTAGCCGTTCCGACATCAATTCCTCTGGTAGGTTGATCCGCCACAAGCAATTGAACATCCCCGCTCATTTCTCTTGCCGCAACCACCTTCTGCATATTACCACCGGAAAGCATCCTTATTTCCGTAAATTTGCTGTCCGTCTTTATTTGATATTTGTTTATAAGGCTGTCGGATAATTCATTAAGCTTTTTAGAATCCAACAATAACCCCTTATTATATTCCGGCTTTGTAAAAACATTGGCGATAAGGTTATCCTCAATGCTGGCATTCAACATAACCCCATAAGTCAATCTGTCTTCAGGAATATGATATAAACCCAAATTTCTAACCTGCATTACCGGTTCCTTTTTTTCATACAGCTTATTATTCAAATAAATTTGCCCGCTATAAGAAGTTTCCAATCCGGTAATGCAATCAATCAATTCTCTTTGTCCGTTACCCTCAACTCCGGCAATACCCAATATTTCACCTTTTCTGACTCGGAAAGAAACATCCTTAACCACATTCTTCAACTCATCATTGACTACATTAAGATTATTTACTTCCAAAACTTTCTCTTTCGGTTCGGCTTTCTTTTTAACAACTTCCCGCACCACATCTCTACCGACCATCATCTTGGATAATTCCTGAATGCTGACCTCTTTGATATCATAACTTCCGATATATTTTCCATTTCTCATAACTGTAGCTTTTGAACAAATTTGACTGATTTCTTTCAATTTATGAGAAATAAAAATTATTGTATGACCCTGATCTCTCAATAATTTTAATTGACTGAATAATTCTTCCGTTTCTTGCGGTGTCAATACGGCTGTAGGCTCATCCAAAATTAAAACTTCCGCCCCTCTGATTAAGGCTTTTAAAATTTCCACCTTCTGTTTCTTACCAACATCCAAATCCATAATCAACTTATCCGGATCTATTTTAAGATTATATTTATTCGCAACATCTATCACCATTTTTCTGGCTAAAGCATAATCCATGCCCAAACCCTTTTTCGGTTCCATCCCCAAAATAATATTTTCGGTTACGGTCAGATTTTCATCCAACATAAAATGTTGATGAACCATTCCTATTCCTTTCGCAATCGCATCCAAAGGGTTTTTAATGGATATTTCCTTCCCTTTAAAAATAATCGTCCCGGAAGTAGGCTGTTCAATCCCAAAAAGAATTTTCATTAAAGTAGATTTTCCTGCCCCGTTTTCACCCATCAAGGCATGAATCTCTCCTTTTTCACAAGATAAATTAACATTGTCATTTGCAAGAACACCATTTGAATAAACTTTTACAATATTCTTCATTTCTAAAAAGATATTTTCTTGCATGTTTTCCTCCCTAAAAATAAGCATTGTGCAAAAAGCACAATGCTTATACTTTTTATACACGATTAAGGTTTTACAGATTCTCTGATTTCACTGATTTGTTCCGTAGTCATACCGTAAGCCGAATCAACTTTAATCTCTCCGCTTGAAACTTTTTCTTTTAAAGCTTCAATTTCCGCTCTCAATTCTTCGGAAACGGCTTCCTGATAATATTTATTATCAGCCAAACCTACTCCGTTTTCAGTTAATCCCAAAGTTTCGGTAGTTCCTACAGGCAACTCATCGTTTACATATAATTCAACGGCACGATATAGAGAAGCCCCGACATTTTTTAATACGGAAGTGATAATATTTTCAGCCAAATCGGTTTTACCTTGATTTTCATAAACCAATGCCTGATCACTGTCAACACCTAAAATTTTAATATTTTTTTCTTTACCCACTTCAATGGCACCGGCACCTGAACCCCCGGCAACCCCGAAAATCAATGTGGCGTTTTGGTTAACCATCGCTAAAGATTGTTCTTTACCTTTTGCGGAGTCATTCCAAGCTCCTACATAACTGATTGCTACTTTAATATCAGGATTAGCCTCTTTAGCACCTTGTACAAATCCAACCAAGAAGTCGCTGATTACCGGAATATCCTGACCGCCCAAGAAACCGATAACACCGGTATCGCTGATTTTAGCCGCCAAATATCCGCCCAAGAAAGAAGCTTCATTGGCTTTATAAACTATGGAATAAACATTGGCATTTGCCCCGTTAGTATAATCCACTTCATCATCGAAGATAATAAATGTTTTATCTGCGTAATCTGCGGAATATTGTTCTAAATAAGGCTTCATGGAAGAAGAAACGATAACCATATCATAATCGCCTTCACAAGCTTCCAAGAATGCGGCTTCTTCTTTACTCTTATCGGAACCGTATTCAATAACTTTTGTTTCAACTTTATCTCCTAAGTTCTCATTAATCATTACCATACCTTCATTAGCCGAATCATTGAATGAGAAATCTCCAAGAGCGCTGACCATTAAAGCAACTTTAATTTTTTCGGTCGTCGTTTCGGTAGTGGTACTTGCAGTTGTGTCGGTTGTAGTTGTCGTGGTAGATGTGGAAGAACATCCCACCAACATTAACAACACAACCAAAATCGATATAAATTTTTTCATTTACATTTCCTCCCTGTTATATTGATAAATGAATTTCATTATAAAGCCAATTCTAAAGCCAATTCCATCATCTGAGTATAGCCTTGTTCCCTTTCGGACGATTTATCATTTTCATTTGATAAAGAACTGTCGCTGATTGTAAACATTGCCAAACTCTTTTTACCGAGCCTTCTAGCTTCGGTATATAAACCCGCCGATTCCATTTCAGCACATAAAACCCCGAATTTCGCCAATTTTATGACATTCTCTTCATCACGATCACCATAGAACTGATCACCGGAAACAACCGCTCCGATATGAGTTTTAATGCCCATTTCCTTAGCTTTTTCACTTGCCTTAACCAACAAATCAAAATCAGGAGTAGGACAAAATGAGAAATTACCGAATCTTCCCGTATTGATGTTGGAATCCGTACATGATGCCGTAGCGATTACAATATCTCTTAAACCGATATTTTCCTGCATACTTCCGGCTGTCCCGATTCTGATAATGGTATCAACTTCATAAAACGCAAATAATTCATGATAATAAATCATAGCTGAAGGCATACCCATTCCGGACCCCATTACAGACACTCTTTTACCTTTATAGTAACCCGTATAACCTAACATACCTCTAACTTTATTAAATTGAGTTACATCGGTTAAATATTTCTCTGCAATAAATTTAGCCCTTAAAGGATCTCCCGGCATTAAAACCGTTTCAGCGATTTCATCCGGACTTGTAGCCTCAATATGAGGGGTAGGGATTTTTGACATATATTTTCCTTGTATGATAATTATGTACCTTGTCTGTACATAATCTCATCTTCCTTTCTAACCTTTGATAGAATGTAGAAGAAACCATTGTTTACTCTAATGTTTTTTGTGGTTTATCTGCTTTTTGGAGGTTGAGGCTATGGGTTCTTATGAATCTGTTTATGGTTGGATAGGCTTAGTGTCTTCATGTCACGCAAGGTTACAGTTAAGATCGCCCATAGTAGTTAGACAAGGTTTCTAGAAAGGCGGTCTTTTATTATGACCCGTTTTGTCGGCATCGATATTGCCAAGTATGAACACGTGGTCTCTATCCTGGATTCATCTACCGGTGAACTAATAGTTGACTCTCTCCACTTCGATAATAGTCTCAAAGGTTTTAATGTTCTATTATCGAATTTATCTAAACTAAATAAAGATGATGTGATAATTGGTTTTGAATCTACTGCTCATTACCATCAAGCTTTATTCAATTTTCTATCTGAAAACCATTTTAAATGTTACCTCATTAACCCTTTAACGATTTCCAGATTTAGATCTATTTCTCTAAGAGATAGTAAGAATGATAATATTGATTCTCGTGCTATCTCTAACTTCCTATTACTTGAATATAAACGACTAATTAATGAAGATTTCTCTATCAATGAGTTAAAAGAGTTATGCCTTCAAAGAAATTTTCTTATTAGTTCTCAAACTAAACTAAAGATTAAACTTGTTTCTTATTTAGACAGAGTGTTCCCTGAACTATGTAACGTTATCCCTCAAGGCACACTCTACTCTAAAGGTTTATTTGCCATTCTTAAAGTTTATCCAACTGCTAAATTAATTAGTACTGCCAGAATCGACCATCTTGTTAATTTAGCTAAAAAAGCTTCTTTAGGCAGATATAAAGAATCTTTAGTTATTAAAATCAAAGATGCTTCCAAATCTTCAATCGGTTTTCACTCCGATGCCTTAGCCCTAAAGATTAAACAATCTATCGATTCTTTAGAATCATACAAAAGGCAGATTGATGATATTAACGATTCAATCATTAATAACCATATAGTTCTTAATTCTCCACTCCACCAGATTAAGGGAATTAATTCTATTGAGATTGGTTACATCATGTCTGCCATTATCAGTATATACCGTTTTCCCTCCACAAGAAAACTTATCGCCTTTGCCGGTTTAGATCCTAAGGTTAGACAATCCGGCACCCGGCAAGCTTCTAAAACTAGAATGTCCAAGCGTGGTAATGTTCTACTAAGATTCGCTTTAATTTGGACAGCTAATAACACTCGCAAGCATCCTTATAAAACGAAAAACTACTATGACAAGAAACGTTTAGAACACAAATCACACTATAACGCTTTGGGTCATTGCGCTGCCAAATTATGCCGTTACATCTTCCGGATACTAAACAATCCAGACAAACAGTTTATTAACTAATTCAAGTAATATTTTTTCAAAGAACTTTTTTAACTATCCCTCAATATAGTTGTTTTCATCATGCCTTACTATTTAATTCATTTTTTCTTGATTTTTCATAGTAGGGCTCCTATTTTGAAAATTGATTAATAACTTTATCTAATGAAGGGATGGAATTAGCCGCACCTTTAACCTGAATGGCCAAGCTGCCGGCATAACACCCGATCTGTAAAGCCTGCTTAACTGTTTTACCGCTTAAAATCATGGACAAGAAATAACCCGTAAACGTATCTCCTGCCCCCGTGGTATCCACCACATTACTCTTATAAGCATGTTGAGCGATCGTTTCATCCTTGTTGAAAAACATCACTCCCTCGCTACCCAAAGTCAGTACAACATTTAAACCGGGATATTCCCTCAGTAAATAATCACCGATTTCCTTATAATCATCCAAACCGGTTATAGCCTTACCTTCCACTTCATTAATCAATAAATAAGTAACCTTATTTAAATCTATTTTTTTTACAAATTCGTTAAT
>JBHAFN010000168.1:0-2938 GCA_041856105.1 Bacillota bacterium | reverse complement strand
GAAAAACCGGAAGATGTTTTAAAAATCGGAGATATGATTAAGGTTAAGGTTACGGATATTGACGATAAGGGAAGAGTGAACGTTTCTCATCGGGAATTTTTAGAAAAACCCGAAGGATGGGAAGAAGCTCAAAAAACCAAGAAACAGGGCAATTCGGAAAAACGTGTATTTAAGAAAAAAGACCGCTAGGTCTTTTTTGGTAGATGTGCCGGTGCGATTATTAAATATGATATAATCATTAATTAGAGGAAATGAAGATATGAGAATGCGTAAAAAAAGTTGGGCAATTCCCTATTTAAACGAGCATCCCGATTTGGTGATTGACAATCCTGAAGAATATAAGGGATCTTGGAGTAAAAAACTGAACAGGGAATTGATTCATCTGGAAATAGGAATAGGTAAAGGCGGATATTTTGATCAAATGTCTAAAATGTATGCGAATGAAGGTTGGATCGGAATAGAAAAAGAAAAAAACGTTGCGGCGATTGCGGCTAAAAAATTAAATGAAACATATATGGAAAACAGATTGATGATCGCAAAGGACGCAAAGGATATTTTAAACTGGTTTGATGATGAGGAAATTGATGTTATTCATTTGAATTTCTCCGATCCGTGGCCTAAAAACGCCTATAAGAAAAGAAGATTAAGTCATAAAAACTTTATTGATTTATATTCAAGGCTTTTAAAAAATAACGGTAGGGTAATCATGAAAAGCGATAATGCCGGATTGTTTGAGTATTCCATAATGGAGTTTACTCATCATGATTATGAAATTGAGGATATTTCCGTAGATTTTAGAAGAATTGCAAATGATACGGATGCGATAAGTGAATACGAAGCGAAATTTATGGAATTAAATCAACCGATATATCGGGTTGTGTTTAAGAAAAAGGAGAATAAACAATGAGTTCAAATTGTAGCGCGGGATGCGGCGGTTGTAAGGATACCGCTTGTAAGGAAAATAAATACTATAAGCTTAATCGAGCTCCCAAGGTTAAAAAAATTATTGCCGTTATCAGCGGTAAGGGGGGGGTGGGGAAAAGCACCACAACCGCTTTATTGGCCAGTGCCGCCGCCAGATTAGGCTATAAAACGGCTGTTTTGGATGGGGATATTACCGGTTCAAGCATGGCGAAAGTTTTCGGAATTACGGATGGAGCGGTGTCTAACGGGGAATTTACCCTTCCTGCCGTCAGTAAAACCGGTGTTCAGGTAATCAGCACCAATATGTTGTTGGATAGTGAGGAAACACCCGTTGTTTGGAGAGCGCCGTTAATTACCGGGTTGATCAAACAGTTTTATGAGGAAGTGTTTTGGGGTGATGTTGACTATATGTTTATTGATATGCCTCCCGGTACAGGTGATGTAACTTTGACGGTATTGCAGTCATTGCCGTTAGACGGTGTTATTATTGTTACCTGTCCTCAGGAACTTGTTTCCATGGTAGTAGGTAAATCCATCAATATGGTCAATATGTTGAACGTTCCGATTTTGGGTATTATTGAAAATATGAGTTATGTCGAGTGTGATAATTGCTATCATAAAATGTATGTCTTTGGGGAGAGTCATGTTGAAGAGGTGGCAAAAAAGCACGGTTTAAAGGTGCTTGCGCAATTGCCTTTAAACAGTGAACTGGTTAAAAAGAGCGATCAGGGAAGTATTGAAGATGTTGTAATCGCTCAAATTGACAATATTGTTAAAAATGTTCTTTAAAAGATTGATCGGGATTGTCGTTGTTTTGGCGACAATTTTTCTGATGTTGGAAAGTTATGATACGATTGATAAAAAGAAGGTATCTTTGGTTTCTTGTATTGATGGGGATACGGCGGTTTTTAATTTAAAAAATGAAGAAATCAAGGTCAGATTTATCGGTATAGATACCCCTGAGTTAAGCGAAACAAAAGGTGTTGAGGCAGGTCAATTTGTTTGTGAAGTATTAAAAAACGGAGTGAATATAAGTTTAGTCGGTGAATTGAAAAGCAATCCTAAGGATAAATATGATCGTTATTTATATTGGGTATTTGTAGATGGTCGGTTATTGCAAAGTATTATTTTGGAAAACGGATACGGGAAAATTTCCTATCTTGATGATGAATATTTGTTCTATGATGAACTTTTTGAGGCTGAAAACAGGGCAAAAAATAAAAATATAGGCATTTGGGAAAAATAATTCACTTTAAATTCACATAAACAGGTTATGATAATTTCAGGAGAAATTAATATGGTAAGAGTATTGGTGGTAGATGATGAAGTAAAAATCAGAGAGATGATTTGCAAGTATGCAAAATATGAGGGTTTTGAAGTAACCGAGGCTTGCGACGGTTTGGAGGCGGTGGCCAAGTGTATGGATAATGATTATGACGTTATAGTAATGGATATTATGATGCCTAATCTGGACGGTTTTTCAGCCAGCAAAGAAATAAAAAAAGAAAAGGATATTCCGATTATTTTACTTTCCGCTTTAGGTGAAGAATACGATAAGATCCACGGTTTCGATATCGGAATAGATGATTATGTCGTTAAGCCTTTTTCCAGCAAGGAATTGATGATGAGAATTAACGCATTATATAAAAGGACGAATAAAAAAAGTTCGGGAACCTTCAGCTTGGAAGGTTTGAAAATTGATTATGACGCAAGGGTTGTAACCGTTGATAATGAAAGAGTGCAATTATCGCCCAAAGAATTTGAACTGCTTGTTTATTTGGTTAAAAATATCGGAATTGCGGTTACCAGAGAACAGCTGTTACAAAATGTTTGGGGCTATGATTTTTTCGGTGATGATCGTACTTTGGATACTCACATCAAGCTTTTAAGAAAAAATTTGGGTGAGTACAGTAAATTTATTATTACCTTAAGAGGAGTGGGGTATCGTTTTGAAAAAACCGAGTAGTTTAAAATGGAAAATCTTAAAATATATAGGCTTATTTATGGCTATAAT
>JBHAFN010000167.1:0-3925 GCA_041856105.1 Bacillota bacterium | reverse complement strand
CATCGCCAAGATACCGGCTATTGCCACCCTTCTTTTTTGCCCTCCGGAAAGCTCCAAAGGACTCCTTTCATAAAAAGAGCTGTCCAGATTAACCATTGCCAAAGCTTGTTTAGCTCTGTCTTCAACATTATCCATATTAAAGTTTTTCGGTCCGAAAGCCACATCTTTAAGAATTGTTTCTTCAAACAATTGATATTCGGGAAACTGAAAAACCAAACCCACATTTCTTCTGAGCTCTTTAAGATTTTTAGGTTTTTCATCACTCTTAATTATTTTACCGTTGACTTCCACTTCTCCCGCAGTAGGCAATAACAAAGCATTAAGATGCTGCACCAGGGTACTCTTACCGCTACCCGTTTCCCCGATAACGGCAGTAATCTTACCTTCATTAATATTTAAATCAACTCCGGTTAAAGCCGCATAACGAAAAGGGGTTCCCTCAGAATATATATGACTTACATTTCTAAATGAGATTGCCAAGAGTTTCCACCAAACCTTCCGTCGTTACCATATCATCTATCTTAACATTTCTTTCTTTAAGCTTATGGATAACCTTCATACTGAAAGGAATATCCAAACCTATATCCAATAACACTTTATTCAAAACCATTACATCATCGGGTTTACCATCCAACAAAACCTTACCTTTGTTCATTACGATTACCTGATCGCTTTTAGTAACTTCCTCAATATCATGAGTGATTGAGATAATCGTTAAGTTGGTTTCCCGATGTAATTTGTTAATTACCCTTTTTATTTCATCTTTTCCTTGAGGATCAAGCATACTGGTTGCTTCATCAAAAATAATCACATCAGGCGACATTGCCAATACTCCCGCAATCGCCACTCTTTGTTTTTGACCTCCGGAAAGTCTGGTAGGTTCACTATTTAAATATTCACTCATTTTCACTCTTCCGGAAAATTCATTAATTATATCATCCATCTTTTCTTGAGGCACCTGATGATTTTCCAAACCGAATGCAATATCATCTCTTACCGTAGAACCGATAAACTGATTATCCGGATTTTGAAAAACAATACCGATCTTATTTCTGATTTTATAAACATTTTCTTCATTAAGCTTTAAATCATCGATAACGACTTCCCCGCTTTTAGGACTAAGCAAACCGATTAAAAGCTTTGCTATCGTACTTTTACCGCTACCGTTATGTCCGATAATAGTGGTATATGAACCCTTTTCAATCTTAAAAGAAACCTTATCTATCGCCATAAGGGTATCATCATATGCATAGCTTAAATCTTTCACCCTAATAATACTCATTAAACCACCTCAAAACTCTATTTATTATACAATATTAAAGGCATTAAAAAAAGGCAAACAACCGTTTGCCCCAACATTGATATTAAATTAAGCTAAAGATTTTCCTAATGCTGCACACGCCTGTAATGCTTCATCATCGGGAGTTAAGTTGGCAATCACGCCATCACTTACTAAACTTGCCCCCGCATTGGTACAAGTTTCCTGCCATGTACGCATCCATTCTCCATCTCCCCAGTCATAAGAACCGAAAAGCCCTAATTTCTTACCGGATAATTTAGGTTCACAATCATTGAACATCGGTTCAAATTCACTTTCTTCCAATTGTTCTGCACCATACGCCGCACAACCGAAAGCAATCGCATCATAATTATCAACTAATCCGCTGTTGAAATCACCGGCTGTAAAAACATCCACTTCCGCACCGGCTTCTCTTGCGCCTTCCGCAACTTTCAAAGCCATAGCTTCAGTATTACCGGTAGCGCTGTAATAAACTACTGCAACTTTTGACATACTTTTTTCTCCTTCTTTTTTAAAGCGTATATGAAACAACCAAGTCCAAAACGCTTTTTCCATTTGAATACATCAATTTATAAGCTTTATTGCATTGGCTGAACCTTCTAAACATTTTTAATGATTCATCCACATCACAATACACTTTCCAACAACCGATATGTTTGCAATTTCTACCGCAATTATTAATAAAACCGCATACATCATTTAAAGGATAACCTAATAATACCCCGATTTCATGAGGAAATTCTTTTCCTTCAATTCTTTTTGTCAACACATCAATTACTTTATTAACCTTGAAATTCGCATATCCGAACTTTTTTAAAAACTGTTGTACGTTTTTATCCTTTAAAGTATTTTTAAGTAATTTATTTCTTACAACGAAAACCAATGCCCTGCCGTTATTTTTTTTAAGAATAAACAATTCAAGATCTTTATTAACAAATAATTTGTTATAATAATCGATTTTTGTTAATAATTCTTCTTCGTTTTCATACTTAAAGTTAAATAAACTGGCACACTTTATGGCAGCCAAAGTACATGAACAATGCTCTATTAATAATTTTTCAAACATCCGTAATCCTTTTGTTAGTTAGTGCTAACTGTATTCTAACAACATTATACACCTTTGTCAAAAATAACGCCTTTAAACCAATCGTTAAAAAAAAAGAGCGTTAAACTCTTTTGTTTACTTTATACCTTAATTATTGCTCGTTAATTTCATAACCCGTATATAATCCGCCAAGGCTATTAACCTGATTGGCAACATTATAAATTTCACTGATCAATCTACCCTTTTCATTATAGAATTTTTTGATAACGATAAAATCATTACCTTCTTCATTAGAATTCAATTCATAACCGGCAGCTTGCATTAATCTTACAAAATGATTAACATCGCTTTCTTCACCAAACGAAGCGTAATGTTTTATTTCCACCAATGTTTCATCAGGATAATCTTCATTCAATTTATCATTTTGAGAAAAAACTTTTTCAATAAATTTTTTGCTTAGATAAGGATATAATTCAGAAATTTGATCTACTTCGTTGGAATATTCGGCTTCATCCTCATCAATCTTTACAAAAGTTACATCTTCTTCTTCAGTTTTTTGAACTTTTTCTTCCAATCTTCTAATTAAATAATAGGCAGCGGCACCACCTGCCACCAATAAGCTTAATAATATTCTTTTCTTCATATTTTTACCTCACTATATTATTAAAAAAATATTTTATAACAATATAATAGCACATTTTACCTCGGTTAATAAATTTTCATTAAAATTTCACTTATAGATATTTAATGATTTTTACCGCATTGCTTGCGGCTCCTTTTCTGATTTGATCACCACAACACCATAAGGCAAAGCCGTCCAATACGTGATCCTCTCTGATTCTGCCCACCGCCACCAAATCCTGATTGCCGGTGTTTAACGGGGTAGGTAAATCACAAAGCTTAACCCCTTCACTCTCTTCAATCGCCTTAATCACTTCTTCTTTAACCAACTTCTTTTCGGTTTTAAAACTCAAAGAAATACTATGACATCTGATAACCGGAACTCTGACACATGTGCAGGTTACCAACAAATTGGGATTATGCAAAATTTTTCTGCCTTCGTTTTGCATTTTAACTTCTTCAGCAGTATAACCATCCGCATTTACCATGCCGATTTCACATATTGCATTATAAGCAATCTTCTCCTTAAAAACATTAACCTCTTCACTACCCTTGATTTGATTTTCCAGTTCTTTAATACCCTGTACTCCCGCCCCTGAAACAGCCTGATAGGTACTGGCAATTACATGAGTAATCTTTGATAACTTATTAACTCCATACATTGCCATTAAAGCAATAATCGTACTGCAGTTGGGATTGGCAATTATACCGTGATGATTTTTAATATCCTCACCGTTAATCTCCGGAACGATTAAAGGAACATTATCATCCAATCTAAAAGCGCTGCTGTTATCGATAAAGACCGCCTTACTCTTTAAAATATACGGCGCAAAATATTTAGCCATATCATTTTCAACCGCCCCTAAAACAACATCCATTCCTTCAAAAGAATCTTCTTTAGCTTCAATAACCTCAATTTCTTCACCTTTAAATAAATACTTCTTCCCGACACTGTTTTT
>JBHAFN010000166.1:0-3807 GCA_041856105.1 Bacillota bacterium | reverse complement strand
TGATTTCCGGGAATTCTTTTAAAAATTTATCTTTGGCATATAAAGCGTCTTCCAAGTTAAAGGCATGAGAAATATATACTTTATAATTTTTATTTAAAATCGGCTTATAAAACTCGATAATTTTATTAACCGCCAATTTGAAGTTTCTTGAAGTGGCAAATTTATCAAGCTTTTTACCGTCGGCGGTCTGTTTTATGACCGGTTGAATCTTTAAAAATCCGGCTATGGTTGCGGCGATAGGAGTAAGTCTTCCTCCTCGCTTTAAATAATTGAAATCCTGCGGTAAGAGAAAGGAATGAACCGTATTCATCTTTTCGCTTAAGGTTTTTAAGATTTTGTCCAACGATTGGTTTTCTTTAATCATTTTCAAAACGTCTTCTACCAAATGGCGATGCGGTCCGCATAGGGTTTTAGTGTTAACGACATGGATGTTTGCATTATCCTTGACATTGTTTTTCGCAAGCAAGGCGGTTTGATAAGTACCGCTTAACCCGTCCGCCATTGATAAAACAAGCACTTCGTGTTCTTTATTTGTTTCAAGTTCTTCGCTTAATCTTCCAAGTGACGGTTGTGATGATGTCGGAACATGACCGTTGTTAATCAGTTCAATGAATTCTTCGGCGTTAATATCTTCGTATTCATTGTATTGCTTATTATTTATGGTTACGGTCAACGGATTTACGGTAAATCCCATTTGTTCAGCTTCATCAGGGGTGTATAAGCATGATGAATCGGTAATCAGTTTAATCATTTTATCTCCTTTTATTTTTTATAACTAAACAGATTATACCATTATTTAATGCATAATATTGTACAATTTTGACATTATTATTTAATTTCGCTATGATATTGTTGTACGTTGAAACATAGTAGTAAGTATTTGTTTTTTTATAGAGAGTCAAGGGTTGGTGGAACTTGATAAAAAAAGATATTGAACTTGATGTGGAGTAGTGTAATTCCTGCGATAAAGGATTTTAAAGGGCATGTTGTTCATGAACTAAGGTGGTACCGCGTATATTTACGTCCTTAGAATGAACTTTTTTTAATTTTAGAGGAGGCTATATGAGTTTTAATCATTTGGAAATTGAAAAGAAATGGCAAAAATATTGGGATGAGCATCAAACGTTTAAAACGGATGTTTATGATTTTTCCAAGCCTAAATACTATGCTTTGGATATGTTTCCTTATCCAAGCGGTGTGGGGCTTCATGCCGGTCATCCGGAAGGTTATACCGCAACCGATATTATTTGTCGTAAGAAAAGAATGGAAGGTTATAATGTGCTTCACCCCATGGGGTTTGACAGTTTTGGTTTACCTGCCGAGCAATATGCGATAAGTACGGGTAATCATCCGGAAGAATTTACTTTAAAAAATATTGATAATTTCAGAAGACAGTTAAAAATGCTGGGATTTTCTTATGATTGGAGTAAGGAGATTTCCACCTCCGATCCCAAGTTTTATAAATGGACGCAATGGATATTTAAGCAGTTGTTTTTAGCGGGTTTGGCGAGAAGTGTGGAAATGCCGGTAAACTGGTGTGAAGCGTTGGGAACGGTTTTGGCAAATGATGAAGTTATTGACGGTAAAAGCGAGCGGGGCGGTTATCCGGTTGTAAAAAAGATGATGCATCAATGGGTAATAGATATCGTGGCTTATGCCGAAAAGCTGCTGGAAGGTTTGGATACAATCGATTGGCCGGAGTCAACAAAGGAAATGCAAAGAAACTGGATCGGCAAATCAATAGGGGCGGAAGTTAAATTTAAGGTTGCCGGCAGTGATAAGAGTTTTATTGTATTTACAACAAGATGTGATACCTTGTTCGGGGCTACTTACTGTGTCTTATCACCGGAACATGAACTCGTTAAGGAAATTATCGTCGATGAATATAAGGATGCCGTAAGCGAATATGTAGAGTCCGCAAAAAACAAATCCGAAATCGAAAGAACGGATATTACTAAGGAAAAAACGGGCGTTTTTACCGGTGCTTATGCCGTTAATCCGGTTAATAACAAAAAAATTCCGATATGGATTTCCGATTACGTACTTTCCGGTTATGGCAGCGGGGCGATTATGGCAGTTCCGGCGCATGATGAGCGTGATTTTGAGTTTGCCAAAAAGTTTAATCTTGAAATTATCGATGTTTTAGAGGGTAGAGAAGATGACAGCGTTGCCTATACTAAAGACGGTATTCATATCAATTCGGATTTTATCAACGGGTTAAATAAAGAAGAGGCAATTAATAAAATGATTGCATGGCTAAAAGAAAATCATCTCGGTGATGAAAAAATCAACTATAAAATCAGAGAATGGATTTTTGCAAGACAAAGATATTGGGGTGAACCTATTCCGGTTATACAGCTGGAAAATAAAGAATATATCGTTTTAAAAGACGATGAACTTCCTTTAATTTTACCGGTTGTAAACGATTATGTGCCAAGAGGGGGAAAATCGCCTTTGGATAATGCGAAGGATTGGGTAAACGTGGAAGTTGATCATATGAAAGGAGTCAGAGAAACCAGTACTATGCCGGGATCTGCCGGTTCCAGCTGGTATTATATTCGTTATATCGATCCGCATAATGATGAAAGACTGTGTGAATATGAATTGATGAAGCATTGGCTTCCTGTCGATTTATATATGGGCGGACCTGAGCATGCGGTAGGTCATTTGTTGTATTCCAGAATGTGGAACAATTTCTTATATGATAAGGGTATCGTTCCCGTTAAAGAGCCTTTTAAAAAATTGGTTCATCAGGGAATGATTTTAGGAGCTAACGGAATTAAAATGGGTAAACGTTATCCTGAATATGTGGTAGATCCGGAAAAGGTGGTAGAAAAATACGGAGCGGATACTTTAAGACTATATGAAATGTTTATGGGTCCTTTAGAAGCAAGCAAGCCTTGGTCAGATCAGGGGGTTGACGGCGCTCATAAATGGTTGGAAAGAGTATATCGTTTATTTATTGAAAGCGATAAGTTAAGTGATGAAAACGATCATCATTTAGACTATATTTATAACGAAACGGTTAAAAAGGTTTCCAACGATATTGAAACCTTAAACTTAAATACCGCCGTTTCGCAAATGATGATTTTTATAAATGAATGTTATAAGCAGGAAAAAATTTATAAAGAATATGCGGTTAATTTTATTAAGATGTTATCGTGTTATGCGCCTCACCTTTGTGAAGAAATGTTCAGCATTCTTACCGGTAAAGAGGGTATCTCCTATGAAACTTGGCCGACTTATGATGAAAACAAGCTGGTGAAGGAAGAAGTGGAAATAGTCGTACAGGTTTGCGGGAAGGTCAGAGGCAGATTTATGATGAAAAAGGGCAGCGATGATCAAAAATTGATTGACGCCGCCATGCAGATTAATAGCGTTAAAAATAATCTGGAAGGTAAAACTGTCGTTAAGACCATCGTGATTAAAGATAAAATCGTCAACATTGTTGCAAAATAAAGCTTAATCGCTTTATTTTTTATTAGTGCAGGAGAGGGTTAATTTTGTTATAATCATATAGCGAGGTGGTAGGATGAACTTTAAGGTAACAATCGATGAATTTGACGGTCCTTTAGACTTAATGCTTCATCTTGTTAAAGAAAATAAATTGAATTTATTTGATTTGGATATCAGTGTTTTAAGTGAACAGTATTTGCTTTATATAAACCACTTTGAAAAGTTACATTTGGAAATTGCCAGTGAATATATGGTTGAATTGGCAAGTTTGATAGAATATAAAAGTAAAAGACTTATTCCCAAACATGTTGATGAAGAAGATGATGAATATGAAGAAGATCCGAAGGAACG
>JBHAFN010000165.1:0-7949 GCA_041856105.1 Bacillota bacterium | reverse complement strand
CACTTTGTAAGACTTCACAAGTAAAGCCTGATGAATTTGCAGTTCGCTATTTTTAGAGCTGTTGAAAATTTTATCGATTTCGATTAAAAATGCCTTGGAATAACTGTACTTGCCGATATATTTATTGAACCATTCCCGATAAAAAATAAGTCTTTCTTCCATATTCAAAGAAATAATCTTATCCACTTCCACCTTAAAATCACTTAAAAAAACTTCTATGTTTTCTAAAATTTTCTTTTTATGATCATTTAGTTTTTCAATTTCTAAAAGAAGCTTGTCAATCTCTTCATCACTCATTAAACTGCCCTGAGTATTTCTTATTGTATTTCTGGTATAATCATTACTTAAATTAGATTCATCAATAAAATAATGCACATTATTATTTAAACAATATTCCTCCAATTCTCTTTTTCTGAATTTTAATAAAGGACGATATAAACCGACCCCTTTATATAAACTGATTTGCTTTAAACCGAAATAATCAACATCCAAGTTTCTTTCTTTTTGCATTAAATAAGTTTCTATCAGATCATCTAAATGATGAGCGCAAACAATTCCGTCCAAATTATATTTATTAACCGTATCCAAAAAGAAATTATATCTGTACTCTCTTGCAAAGGCCTGAAAATTACCCGTATAGACATATTCCTCATTTAAAACAAAACATCTTATTCCATGACTTTTACAATAATCTTTAACTCCCGTCATCTCCAAATCGGCTTGTTTTCTTTTGCGATAGTTTACATGACATACTACAAAATCATATTTTTCTTTTATGCCCATATCAAGAAGAGCCATAGAATCCGGCCCTCCTGAAATGGCAAATACATATTTTTTGTTTCTATCTAAATCCATACTAATATAATACATTATATTTTAAATATCATTAAACATTATTTTAAGCATTCTCTGTTGAATTAATCTGAATAACGGTGATTTTACATTAATATGCGCTTTTACATCTATAATTCTTGAACTGTTTATAAATTTCAAATCATTGATAAACAACACCGAAGGTTTGTTTAATCCGCTGATTAAACCGATTCTCATTAAATTTTCTTTACCGTAAGGATTATCGTCATCCAAAGCGCTTGAATATTGAACATTATTACTGGTCATCGGAATAATAAGAACCTTATTTTTACATTTGGCCATTATCAACCCGAAATGTTGATAACCTATTTCATTAATATAAGCCTGACCGTAATCGATATAACAAATATCTCCCGTATTTATTTTAACCCCCAATTCTTCACATGATAATGACTTACTTCTTAATATCCAATTAACTTCACTGACGATTTTATTTTCCAAACCCGTACTGTCAATCTTTTCATAAACAAGTCTTTTATACTTCAAATAATTTTGCCAATCATTATAATATTTCCCTCTACTTAAAGCATCTTCAATCCCGCTGACATCAGGACATGTATCAATTATTTTTTGTACGTTATTTAAATTCATAAAACACCTCGTATTATCTTTACAATAATATATTCAATAAAAATGTTCTTTTCCTTAAAAAACTGCATATTTTTTTATTAAAATATCCGCTTTATCAAACATATAAAAAGATTGATTACAATTAAATCATTAAAATGATCACTTAAACCCCGATCTATCCAAATCGTTCTTCAGCTATTTTTATATTGATCTCACATCAAGCTTTCCAAAAATTTTAAATTTTTTTATATGGAAAACGCATTATTTTATTCAAGTCAGATAAATTGAATATAACTAAAAAACAAGCCTTCTACAGCTTGTTCAACTCTTCTTTCTTTTTTATACGAAATATTCTTCTGAACAATCCTATTAACGGATGAAATTTGGGATTGATCATTCCGGTAACCTCAACAAATATTTCCGATAAAAACAATAAAATAACAATCAATATCGTTCCGTAAGTTGTGTGAAAATAACTTAGAATCGCCGCCGTCCCAAACAAGGCAGCCACAATATATAAGGCAATCACCGTATTTCGATGACCCAAATTAAGCTTATACATCAAGATATGATGTAAATGACCACGATCGGCTTCCGATATTTTTTTATTACTTAATTTTCTTCTTATGATGGCGATTAAGGTATCAGAAATCGGAATAAATAAAATCAAGACAGGCAAACCTAAAGTAATAATCGTTGTAGTCTTAAAGCCCAATAAACTTAAACAAGCCAAAGTAAAGCCTAAAAACAATGCCCCACAATCCCCCATAAAAATAGATGCCGGATAGAAATTATACGGAAGAAATCCTAAAATACTCCCTGACAAAACTAAAGCGATAATACATATATCTCTTCGTCCCATAAAAAAACCAAGTAAACCGATTGTAATAGTTACTATTAACGATATTCCACCGGACAAACCGTCCAAACCGTCAATAAGGTTAATCGCATTGGTAATTCCTATAATCCAAACAATTGATAAAGTATAGGTAAAAACGGGATGGCTCAGTACTATACCAAAAGGCAAATAAATATTATTCAATAATACATTCCCGTAAAATACGGCTATCAAAGTTGCGGCAATTTCAAACAACAATTTATATAACGGTCTTAAACTGAAAACATCGTCAATCAACCCGCCGATAAACATTACAAATCCACCGAGCAAAATACCGTTAAGCGTTCTGTCAGCCTTCATAAAAATTGCCATACTTATAATAAAAGCTAAATATATCGCCATACCGCCCATTCTAACCATCTTACCCGAATGAACGGTTCTGGAATTTTCTAAAGCGTAAATTCCCAGTTTAAATCCAATAATTTTACAAATCGGCACAAATATTAATGATAAGATTAAAGGCAACACAAAAAAGGGAAAAGCACCTTCAACCAGATTCATTAACATCACCTCCGAAATATCCTTGAATATTATATCATAGGAGCCTATATTTTATCTTTAAATTGTTCTATAAGACTTTCATAAAGTTCAATCGTATAATCACACCAATCATCAAAAGCCTCATCCTTAATCTTTAACTCCGGATGTTTTTCCATATAATCCAAATATCTTTTTAAACCGTCTTCTAAAGATATTTCACTCTTAAAATCGATTTTATTTAATAATTTATCCGTTACAAACACTTTAGACCATCTTTTATCACCGTTAACGGATTGTTTAAAATCATATTTTTTACTCATCTTTAAAATTTCCCCGGAAATATACACGGGCTTATATTCAACTTTTAAAAGTTTTGATAAAGTAAGATACACTTTGTCCCATGTATGAATATCTGGATTCATAATTTGATAAATTTCACCCACCAGATTATCTTTAAAAATCAATTCTACAAATGCCCTAGCAAAATCATCCGCATGAGTACTCGCCCAAACGGATTGACCATCTCCATGCACGATGACCTTTTTATGTTCAAGCATCCTGTTTACTACACTCCAACAAGTATTTCCTTTAACACTTAGCGGAATACGATCATCCGCATAGGTCTGCGAAGGACGAATAATTAAATACGGAAAGTTTTCCTCTAAATGTTTCTTTATAAAAAACTTTTCGCAGTTTTCTTTACTTTGACCGTATAAAGAATCTTTATTCCCATATTTACCCGTTTCTTTAATTACACATTCCCCGATTCCGTCCAATACACAAACGGTACTGATAAACACAAACAATCCGGTCTTTTCTTTAAATAATTCATAATTTATTCTGGCATCATGAATATCCATTAATACGAAATTAATTACGATATCAAACTCTAAACTACCGATAACCTTTTTTACGCTTTTAATATTTTTGATATCCCCTTTTAAATACTTAACATTATCATAGACGACATTCTTTTTTTGACCCCTATTTAAAACATAAAGATTAACATCTTTTCTGCCTGCCAAAAGTTTTGTTATAGGAGATGAGATTGTTCCGCTACCGCCGATTATTAAAATATTTTTCATGACCTATACCTCTTAATCTAAGTATATACCATTAAAATATTTATAGGGATATACAAGTTAAATATATTTAAAATCAAATGAAAATTTATGTAAGAATATCATCCCCTCTACAAATAAACACACCACATCCGTAAAAACGGATGAAATCTGATTATAATCATACTTCACCCGTTTTAAATTACTGTAAATTTTAAACTTGTTAAAACAATCGCTCGATCAATTTACTTTCCCGCAAATTCGGAAGCGCTTTGTCCGGCAATTCTGCCAAATACAACTATATCTACAATTGCATTGCCGCCAAGACGATTAGCCCCATGAATATCACCAGTAACTTCACCTGCCGCATATAAACCTTCAATAACCTCTTTGTTAATGTTTAACACTTCGGCTTTAGTATTTATTTCAATTCCCCCCATTGTATGATGAACCGTAGGAATTCTTTTTGCGGCGTAAAACGGGGCAACCCCTAATTTTTTATCAAATGTTTTTAAACCGAATTCATCTTCCCCGCCATCTACAACCGCATTGTAAGCTTCTATGGATGCCTTAAGATTTTCAACCGGCACATCGATCATTTCTGCCAGTTCTTCAATAGTATCCGCTTTAAAAGTTTTGTTTAAGGCAACATAATTGGCAATTAACGGATCCCCTTCCGGATATCGATTTCCATCCGCAATTATCCACATATAGCCGTCAGGTTGAGCATAAATCGCATTAACCAATGTATCTCTTCTTGAATCCTCAGCCACAAATCTCTCACCGTTTTTATTAATAAATATTCTGTTTAAGCCTGAGGTATGAGGTTGCCCCATCATCATTCCTGTTCCAACCTCGCCGTTAGGATGTAATTGAATCATCCCCATATCCACCAACGAAGCCCCAGCTTGATTTGCCAAGATAATTCCATCACCTTGAGCGGAAGGGTTTTGATTGGAACAACCGATAGTCGCCCCCAAATTATCCCATTGTTCATTATATTTTTCACGCATTTCAACGTTTGCTCCAAAGCCTCCGGTCGCAATAATTACCGCTTTGGCATTATATATTATTTCTCTACCTTTATTATCCGCTTTTACACCGACCACCTTACCGTCATTAATAATAAGCTCGACAGCCTTTGTATATAAATGTAAATCAATATTATCATTTTCACTTATATATTTTTCGGCAGGGAAAATTTCCGGCGCACCGTTTGGAAATTCATCATCGATTCCATAATGACTTCTTTGCCATAATGAACCGGTTGCCGAACCCAGCTTCTCTTTCCAAATCGCCCCCAAACTTTCTAACCAATCAACGCCGTCAAGGGCATTTTCACACATAACTTTAATAAGCTCGGGATTTCCTTGATAATCACCACCGCTGTAAGTTTGCAGCTGATGTAACTCAACAGAATCAAACAACCATGTGTTTCCGGCATCTAAATGCTCTTTCAGCTGTATTCTGACCGTATCCTGCAACTGCTTTTCATACTCGTCATTTGGCGTTTTATCCAATAATTTATTTATGGAACTGATATTCGACTCAGTCATTTCAGTAAGCTTTCCTCTTTCAGTGTCCGCCGCATTATATGCTCCTCCTGAAAAAATCGTACTTCCCCCGGTTATGCCTAACTTTTCAATCACAATAACATTCACTCCGTTTTGCGATGCTGTTATTGCCGCACTCATTCCGGCACCGCCTGCCCCTATTACAAGCACATCGGTTGTATATTCGCTTTTTTCCAATTCACCTCGGGTATATTTCGTATTAAATGCTTCCATTTCGACACCGGATTCTTCCAAACTGTTTTTTACCGCCGTCATTACCCCTCTGGTCGCAAAGGTTGCACCTGTAACCACATCCAAATTAATCGACTGTTTTTCAATTATTTCTTCCGTGATTAAATTAACTGCCCTTAAAACACCGAACGATTCATAATTTTCTACAAATTCAATAGCTTTAATTTCATTGTTCTCGATAGTTGTTTTAACCTTAATCGGACCGTTAAATCCTATGCTTTCTCCAAAAAACTCACCGCTGACGCTTTTAACCGTGTCTACCTTTGATGAACACGAAAAAAGCAAAATCGAAGTAAGCAATAAAATAATTATTTTTTTCATCATTTCTCTCCTCTCACATCCATTTTAGACTTTGCCCTAAAATATATCAAGAGATTTTTTTCACATATACAACCTGTTGTCCGTCATCTCAAAAACAATCAACCTATAAGCCCAACCGTTTTAAATAACTCTACTTCACTATTTTATTTAAATATTTTACTTGGGCAAATAAAGCCGCCCCACTGAACAACAATGTATACGCAATCATCTTTAACCATTCCATAACACCAAACGATATATCCACAAAATTATTATTCATCTCTAAAGAAAGCAAACTCGATGCCAAGATGTATCTTAACTCTTCAAAAACATTTTGTGTCACCCCAAAGAAACAAAATATTCCGATTAACAATCCGATTATAACCGTAATAGAAAAACTTTTCAGTTTTAAAGAAATATACATATCCACACTTACATACAAAACGGACAATAATGTAATAATGATTAACCATTTGATAAAATCTAAAGAAAAACTCATTTGAAAATTAAATAATCTTCCCGACAAATAAAATAAACCAAGAAAATAAATTTGCGATAAAAGAAGTAACCCCATCACAACTGCCGTCTTACTGAAAACAATTTTGATAAAGCTGTGTGAAGATGTAAGTAAAAGCTTAATCCCGTCAGCTTTATATTCGTTAAACCACGAATATGCACAAATTATACCGACTAAACACGGATAAAAAAACAAACCGTAAAACAAATAAACTTGTGTCCATAAACTGATCCATTCATTAATTAAAATTTCTTTATTGAAATAGTAATTTATCGAACCGTACAATACGGAAAACAACGGTAATAAAGTTATCGGAAATAACACTCTAGACCTTTTAAATTTTGCAAATTCCATTTTTACCAATTCCATTTTATTCACCAACCTTTATTTTTTTCCCATACTCAAAGATAATTAAACCGATAATTAAAGAAAGATAAGGATATAAGCTTATCGGATTTAAAACCCCGACAAATTCATTATTAACCCTGCTGTATTGGATCTGTATAAAATACCCGTACCAACTATATATAAACACTCTCATCAACATTACGGAAATAAGCAAAGTAATAACTCCGATCAATGAACATATAACCGCTACGGAAAGACTGATAACCTGATTGCTGAATTTTAAACTCAAACAATAATGAACCGCCATAATCATAAAAGATATTAAAACCGTTCCCCCAAATCTGATTAAACTGTCCACAAGCGGATAAGCGGCTTTTAAACCCAAACCGATTGATAAAAAATAAATAATCAGCCATTCCAAAACAAACAACAATACAACCCTAATAAAGAAATACATAAACTTGATTGTATACAAATCTTTCAGATCGGTTCCCGTACTTCTGATAACCTTCCACATATTATGATTATTCTCCACCTGTACCGCATAACCGATTAAAGAAGCCAACATAATCGGACATAGAATAACCTTAAATATGGAATTGGCATCAAATATTGAATACCAAATAAGCACACCCTCTTTATTTACCCCGTTTCTAAATTGAATTACGGTCATAAAGATATTTATTAAAAGATAAACCGAAAAAATAATTAACAGACGAGATTTTTGATATTTTTTTTGTTCCATCAAATATAAAGTAAGATAATTTTTCATTATAATACCTCCCGATCGGTAAATTCGATAAATAATTCCTCCAAAGATTTATCTTTTTCAAAGATACGATATACCTCAATTCCGTTTTCTATTAATTTACTTATCAGTTTAAATATATTTTTATCACTAATGCAGGGAATGACGATCAATTCATGTTCGATAAATACTTTCGGATTATTAATTAAACTCACAGCTTTATCATTATTAGATGTCTTAAGATAAATATTGGTAGAATATTGTTCCTTAAATTCATTTATTGTCCCTTGAAACAACAGCTTACCATCCGCAATAATTCCTATTTTATTAACCATTCTTTCAATTTCAT
>JBHAFN010000164.1:0-9172 GCA_041856105.1 Bacillota bacterium | reverse complement strand
GATTTAATAATATTCTTAATCCTATAGGGTCTATAGTCCAGCCCCATGGATTAGCAGGAAGATTCATATTTCTAAACACTTCATTTCCGTTATTATAATGTTCAACATCGCACAGTCGTGTATAGTAATAGGAAAACGAGAAGAAATCACAAGTATTTTTTAAATCCTCCTTATCCTGATTACTTACAGCTATCGTATATCCGTTATCTTTGAAAAACCTATACGCATAACCGGGAATATACCCTCTAAGCAATACATCGGAATAAAAATATTCCATCTGATTATGCTTTAAAGTTGCAAGAACATCTTGCGGCTTGCTTGTGGCTGAATAAGCAGGTCCTCCGCACAACATCATTCCGATTTTATTATCCGGATATTTTTCATGTGCATATTTCGTAATTCTGGCACAAGCAATCATTTCATTAATGACACCTTGATATTTTGCATTATGCAAATTTTCAACCTTATCTTCCAAAATACCCAAGTGATTAAATGATTCATGAGCAATCAAATTAATTTGATTTACAATTATCCACATCTTTACTTTCTCATGATATCTGTCAAGCAATACTTTTCCATATCTCTCAAAAAAATCAATCACTTCTCTTGAATACCATCCGGTATATGAAAGAGCAAGATTTAACGGCATTTCATAATGAGACATGGTTATCATCGGTTCCATACCGTTAGCAATTATTTCATCAATTAAACTGTCATAAAATTTCAATCCTTCCTCATTAGGATGTTCCTCATCACCGTTCGGAAAAATTCTTGCCCAATTTATTGAGGTTCTATATGAGTTTAATCCCAGCCCGTCTTTACCGAGAAGTTTTAAATCATTTTTATAATTATGGTAAAAATCTATTCCCTTTCTTTTCGGGAAAATTTTATTGTTTTCTGATAAACACTCTTTAATATATGCGGAATTTACCTCCTCATTATATTTTTTTGTAATATCTATATCATCTCTAAACTCATTAATATCTGCCATACAGATGCCTTTTTTGTCTATATCCCATGCCCCCTCCATTTGATTAGCAGCAAAAGCTCCTCCCCATAAAAAGTCATCCGGAAAAGATATCTTATTATCTGTCATATTTTTTTTCATCTCCTTCCAATAAACTTATTCTCTTATCTATATTCTGAATTATAATTAGCAATTGTTTTGCAATATTAAGTTCACTGTAAATTGTCATCAGAGTATCTTGAGCATGTGTGAATAACAAAGAATACTCAGATGTTTCTCCTTGTGTTTCTTCTTGAATCGCGTCCGTTTGTACTTTATGAGCCAACGTGATTTTTTCTTGTGCAGTTTTTAGTTTTTCATTTGCGTTTTCAAAATCAAACTTTGCAATGGCAGCCAAAGCATTTTTTATTTCTAATCTGGAATCTCCGGCATGCAATATTATTTGCATTGCTGCTTGTATATTTTTTTCTGTCATTAAAATTCCTCATCCCTACCCTTGATTGGTTTCTTCATTTATACATTGTTTTTCATATGCCTTGAAAAAAGGATACCATATTAAACCCGCCAATATGGTTGTTAAAATAACAAACAATATCGCCAACAAACTACCTTGGGTAGAAATCCATGTAGAAATCGGATATGGAGTATACCACAATTCAAATTGTATTTTTGGAATAGGCGCAAAAGGAATGACTTTTGTAAAAATCCAAGTTACCGAAGGTAAAACTATACCGATGATCCACATTGGTATCATCATTATCGGATTCCAAGCAATGCACCCAAACACAACAGGTTCATTAATATTAAATAAAGCAGGTCCAAAACATGCTCTGCCAAGCGCTTTTAATTTCTTTGACTTGGACATCATCAGCAATAAAACCAACGGGAATGTACAGGCAATACCTCCCCACCATAAATAAGTTCCATAAACAAATGTTTCCGTATAAACATTCAAATTGCTTACAGTTGCCGTTCCCGCCGCAACTAAGGCAAGATTTGCCGCAATACTTGTTAATTTTACAGGCTGTGAAACCGGAGTAAGTACCCATGAAGATATTCCCATTGAATAAATAAAACAATAAATGAACAGCATCGCAATAAATCCGTACCAAGTATTCATAACCCCTTGAAGCGGCATAAAAATATTGGAAACTATTTGATATAAGTTAATTCCGATGACTTGTACTATTATAAAGCCCCCAAATATTACGATTGCAATCGGTAAAAGCGAGTCAAACCATTGTCTTACAAAATCCGGAATTGCACTGTCTTCTTTAAAAAATGTAAATTTACCAAATAAATTGAATACCGCACTGGTGATAATTCCGGTTACGATTGCACAAAACATTCCACCGGCACCTAAAGCACTTGATCCGAATCCCGCTTCACCATTTAAAACAACCTCCGGCGTAATTGAGATTAAAAATAAAATTAACCCTGTCCCGGCAGCCAACAGTCTTTGTTTTCTGATTCTTTTCTTTTCACAAAAATTGAAAGGAATCAAAAATGACACAAGCAATGAAACCATTCCCATTGTCCAACCAAACGGTGTCCAAAAAGAAAACGGTAATGTAATATAATTTTCCACTACTGCCCCGACACAAAATAAAGACCCCAATAATATAAACGGTAATATTTGCATAATTGAATCTTTTATTGTCAATACCCAAATATTGTTATTAATTTTGTTCATTTTCGGCGCAAAACTATTCTCCAACCAATATAGTAATTTTTTCATTTTTTCTATCTCCCTGCTTCTTCCAATAAATGCTCAATTGCTTTGTTTCCGTCTAATGTTGCATAATATTCAGGTTTCATCAATATTACTTTTACATTATGATCATGCGTATACTCGCTTACTTCATCCAAGATATACGCAAGATGTGGTCCAACCATCAAAAAATCAATTTCGTCAATATAATTTTCAATTTCCGACTCACTTCTTGCTTTCACTTCCAACTCAACTCCCTTAGCCAAAGCTGCTCGTCTTATATTCGCAGCCATAAACCCCGAACTTGCTCCGGAACCGCAAACAAGCAGTACTCTAAGTTTTTTCATACTTATCCCTTCTTTCTAAAATAATTATTATTTTTCATCTATGAACCTTCAAATCATAAATTGCACTCCAATAGTGCAATATGTAAAATTACAAAAATCTCCGGATGTTATAAAATGTTTACAATGAAACCGAAAGAAATTCAAATTATTAAAATATTAAAAGATAACAGCGGTGGATGCACTGCGGCTTTTTTGTCTAATCAACTCAATATATCTGTCAGAAGTGTTAAAGCCTATATTGCTGCAATAAATAAAATTGACAAAGATGTTATTTTTTCATCAAACAAAGGCTATAGATTAAATTTTGATAAAGCAAAAAAAATATTAAAATCGCAACAATCAACAATACCGCAAAATTCACAAGATCGAATAAATTACATAATTACTAAACTTATTAAAAACGACATTTATCTAATAGAAGATTTTTGTGATGAATTATATGTTTCCCTGTCAACCGTTAAAATAGAACTGGTTAAAGTTAAAAGACAAATATTAAAATATGACTTAAAGCTGATTGCCAAATCCTCCGAACTAAGTATTTATGGTCTTGAAAAAAACAAGCGAAAATTACTTAGCGATTTATTATATTCGGAAACCTCCTCAAACTTCATAAATGTAGACAGTATTGCCTCATCTTTTAAAAATATTGATGTATATTTTATACAAAACACCTTATTAGATGTTTTTGATAAATTCCATTATTTCGTAAACGACTTTTCATTTTCCAATCTGCTTCTGCACGTAACAATTACCGTAGATAGAGTGATAAACGGATATGACAACAACGATCAAATCGTTAATAATTCCCTTATTAAAACACATGAATATGAGCTTTCCAAATCAGTAATAAACAAACTGGAAAATCATTTTGAAATTTCATTCAACCCCGGTGAAACAGATGATATTACGCTTCTTCTCATGTCTAGAGCCACAAATATTGACTATCAAAATATAAATGAAAATAATTTAAAAGATTATATAGGAGCCGAATGTTACAATATAGTTTTAAAATTAATAAAATCTATAAATTCTTATTATTATATTGATTTATCACAACCTCAATTTATGATTAGGTTTGCATTGCATATAAAAAATTTATTGTTACGAATAAAAAGCAATTATCCGAATAAAAATCCGCTAAAAAACCATATAAAAGTTCAATTTCCCTTAATATACGATGCTGCAATAACTATTGCAAACGAAATATTTGAACTGGAAAAAATTTTGTTGAATGATGACGAAATTGCTTATATTGCATTTCATATAGGCAGTGCCATAGAAATTCAAAAATCTATCACAAGCAAAATATCGGCAATTTTATATTGCCCTGAATATTATGATATCAACAGTCAATTGGCAGAAAAAATTTCCAAACAGTTTCAAAGCGATTTGTTATTAGTTGACGTAGTAACCACAGAAACAAAAAATCCGTTTGAAACGGTAGATCTTGTAATATCCACAATTAACCTGAATAAAATATATTCAAGTTTAAATATAATAATCAGTCCTTTCTTCAGCGAAAAGGACAGTAAAAATTTGGCATTGATAATTGAAAAAATAAAGATTAATAAAAAAAGAAAGTTATTTAGGGAAAACATACTGAGTATAATGAGAAAAGATAATTTTTATATGCTACACAGCTCATCAGGTAAGGAAGAACTGATATCTTTTATGGTTCAAAATTTAGAATCAAAAGGATATGTGGATTCCAATTTTAAAAATGAAATTTTTGATCGTGAATTAATTTCTTCAACATCCTTTGACGGATTTGCGATACCTCATTCTATGAAAATGAACGCAATAAAAACGGGTATCAGCTGTGTAATACTTAAGGAACCGGTTGTTTGGGACGAATATTATGTAAATTTAATTATTATGCTTTGTTTTAACAGTGATGAAAGATACATATTTAATGAAATTTTTGAGCCTTTAACAATGATTCTAACTGCAAAAGATAAACTGAACAAAATAATTCAAAGTAAAAATTTTGATGAATTTATTGATAACTTATGTGCGTTTATTGAATAAATAATGAAAAACGACCGAAAACATCAGCCGTTATTTCATCAATGTCTAACAATTAAATTTTTTATTATGAACAACATCATAAATAATATTTTTGGAAACCCCCGTACTTTTAGCCGTTTCTTTAATAGCCTCACTCGTACTGAGCCCTTCTTTCATTTTTTCATTAACCAAATTTATAATATGACCCATATCAATCGCAGGATCCTTTTCCTCCTTAAAACCGTCGATTACCACCACCATCTCGCCTTTAAGATTTTTACACTCCCTAAGTATCTCGGATAAGGAACCTCTAATAAATTCTTCAAAACATTTTGTAATCTCTCTTGCAAGACATGCCTGTCTATCTCCCAATACCTCCAATGCGTCCTTAAGCATTTTCTCAATACGATGCGGAGCCTCATAGAAAATTAAGGTAGTAGGCAAAGTTTTATATTTGTTCAATTCTTTAATTCTTTCGGTTTTACCGGAATTTAAAAACCCGATAAACGTAAAAGGCTGAACACTTAATCCGCTGGCAACTAAAGCGTTTAATGCCGCATTACATCCGCTTAAAGGAACCACATTAAACCCTAAAGCGGCAGCTTTCCTAACTATATTTTGCCCGGGATCACTCACCAAAGGATAACCTGCATCACTAACTAAAGCCACGTCATAACCCTTACTAAGCAAGTTAATTAATCCGTTTGCAGATTCAGCTTCATTAAAGCTTTGGTGTTGAATGATTCTTGTATTGATATCAAATTTCTTTAACAAACTCCCCGTAACCCTTGTATCCTCAGCCGCAATAATATCGACCGCTTTTAAAACATCTATCGCCCGAGGAGTCATCTCATCAAGATTACCGATAGGAGTAGGAACTAAAAATAAAGTGGGCTTATCATTGGAAAAACTCTTTTGACTCTTCATTGTTGCGCCTTCTTACATCCGTTACACTTATTCTTCATCATCATCGGCTTATGAATAATCGCATTTTCCTTAAGCTCGCTCATATCCACATCCAAAAATTCATCGATACCCTGTAATTTAATTATTTCCTTGATCGGATTAATGGAAGTAACCGTGTAAGTTTTTCCGTTTAATTCAACCTTGCTGTTCAACTTAGGCAATCCGTTTACCACATCTTGATAATCATCATCCTCAAACTTAAGACAACACTTAAGCTTTCCGCATTGTCCGCTTAACTTGGGAATATTTAAAGCCAACAATTGATTCTTAGCCATATTTATACTGATAATATCAAAGTTTTCTTTATAACTTGAACAACAACATTCCCTGCCGCAAACTCCAACCCCGCCGACAAGCTTTGCTCGATCTCTTGCCCCGATTTGTTTGAGTTCAATCCTACACTTAAGTTCGGCAGCCAAAATTTTCAACAACTCTCTGAAATCAACCCTTTCATCTGCCAAATAAACAAATAATATTTTACTTTTATCCAAGGTATAATCGGCACTGATCAACTGCATGTTAAGATTTAATTCCCTTACTTTATCTTCACAAAACCGCAAAGCTTCTTTTGCTTTGAGAATATTATCTTTAAAATCTTTATGATCAATTTCAATAGCCTTTCTTAAAACCGGCTTCAATTCATTAACACCGCTATATAAACCGATTTCTCTAATCGGACTGACACACTCTCCCAGCTCTAAGCCTTGTGATGTTTCTACAACCAAATAATCACCATAATTAATTGTTTCATCATCGGTTCCGAAACTGTAAGCCTTATTACCGCCTTTAAATCGTAATGAAACAAAATATTTATAATTTTGAGTTATATTTTCACTCATTATTTAACCTCCTTACTGATTCCGTAAAACAACTGTTCAAGTATTAAACTGATATTAAAGTTATTGATATAACATTTATCTCGTGCTTCTATAAGCAATAATATCACATTTGGATTATCAAAATGACTAAAAGTATTAAGCATTTTTGAATACCAAGACAATTCAAGATTAATATTTTTATGAATATCTATAAAAAACAAAGCTAAAATATCACAAAAATAAATTAAAATATTGCTGTTTCTGACATTATCCTTTGTGAAAATTTCGGTTTGAAAATAAAACAAGACTCCATACAAATCATTAAAATTATTTAAAAATCTCTCTACCAGATTTAAAGCCGTTTGATAATCTTCGTCCTCCAATACGCTGTTAATATCCACGCTCGGTTTAATATTACTTATAATATACGCATCTAACGGAGCGATGTTTAATGCTAAAGCATTATTCATGTAAGTATTAATATCGGGATTTTTGAAATAAATAATTTGACACCGGGAAACTATGGTAGGCAAAACCTTCTCCAAACTGTCGCAAGTAAATATGGCTACGGTATCATCGTTATCAGGCTCTTCTAAAAATTTCAATAAACTGTTTAAAGCGCTGACGGAAGCTCTATCAATATGTTCGATAATATAAATCTTCTTCCCCGCCTCCTCTAACGGAGTTAAAGAAAACTTGCTTTGAATATGCAAAACATCTTCCTTTTTTATGGTGCTTAAAGAACCGTCAAGCCAAATCAAATCCGCATAATGATTATCTTTAACCCTTAAACAGGTATTACATTCTTCACAAGCAAGATCCTCTTTACACAAGATGCTTTGCGCAAGAAAACAAGCCGTTTCTTTTTTTAAACTGCCCTTAGCCCCCACAAGTAAAAAAGCATGACCGATTTTTTTACCGGTCAACAATCTGTTGATAATTTTATATACCGTCGGCTGGGCAACTTTTAAAACATCTTTAAACATTTATAATTTTTAATACCTCTTGATAACAAGCCTCGACAACCACATCAGCCGATTTGCTTGCGTCAACCTTAATAATTCTATCTTCAAACATCTTAATAACCTCTTGATAACCGTCAAAAACACGACTGTGAAAAGATAAAGCTTCCATATCCAAGCGATCTTTATTTTTTCGATCGGAAATACGATCCAAAGCAACCTTGGCATCAATATCCAAAAAGATTGTTTTATCAGGAAGATGATTATCAATCGCAAACATATTGATTTTATACACTTCTTCAATCCCGATATTTCTGGCATACCCCTGATAAGCAAGAGAACTGTCGATAAAACGATCACATATAACAATTTTATTCGCTTCTAAAGCCGGCAAAACTTTTTCCACCAAATGTTGCCTTCGACTTGCCGCATAAAGCAAAGCTTCCGTTTTATAATCCATTGCCGTATTTTTAACGTCTAAAATAACGTTTCTGATTTGTTCGGCAATATCAATACCCCCCGGTTCTCTGGTATATATAACATCATAGCCGTCTTTTAAAAGACGCTCATAAACCCCTTTGGATGCCGTGGTTTTACCGCTGCCATCCGGACCTTCAAATGTAATAAAAAATCCCATATCAATTCTCTTTCTTTCGATTTTAATTATAGCATAGAAAAAGAGCGTTAGCTCCTACTCAAAAATTTTATTGTTCTCAAGCTTTTTAATCAAAATATAACCCGCAAACACGGCTATAAATTGTCCGATACCTACTTGCAGACCGCTCATTAAACTGCCAAAAATTATATTATCCGGAAAAAATACAAAACCAAGCTCCAATCCGATAACAACCGCATTAACCAAAATTGGAGCCGACATGGAAATAAGCGGAATTCCGTTAACTTTATTATCCCTATACCGATAAGTAAGATATGCCGCTATCAAAGTAGCCGACGTCCCGATAATCGCATCCATAAACCCTAAAATATTAACCCCGGTCATCGCCCCGATCAGATTGGTTAAAAAACATCCTAAAACAACTCCGAAAACGGAAGGAAAATAAATTAACGGCAATAAGGTTAGCGCTTCCGCAATTCTAACCTGAACCCCACCAAAGGAAAACGGAGCGATTGCCAAAGATATTCCCGTATAGATAGCCGCTATCATCGCAACCATTACATATTTTTTAGTATTTTTCATAAAAAACCTCACCCTTTAAAAAACATATCAATTTTCCAAGAAAAAACCCTTTATGTCAATAGCTTGAATAAACACAAGAATTATCTGCCGTAACATCTTTTAATTTTAAATAAGACAACCGAATTTATCGTATCACCGTTAATTAAATCAAAATCTCCCAAACAAAAAGATCATATCGTTGCGATATGATCCAAAT
>JBHAFN010000163.1:0-7421 GCA_041856105.1 Bacillota bacterium | reverse complement strand
AGCATCCACACTCCGTAACACATCGTTTTTAAATATGCATAAGCCACGTCAATAATTCCGTTTATATTTTCGGCATTCACATCAACAAACAAACCGATAATATTCCTACCGAACAAAATCATCCCGCCACCGATAATAAACGACGCAATCAACCCTAATATTACCGAACTCTTTATACCCATAACAATGCGTTTATTCAATCTTGCCCCATGGTTTTGAGCGGTATATGTCGCCACGCTTAGCCCAATAGAAGTACCGCCGATTTCAAACAGCGTATAAAGTTTATTTGTTATCGTAACCCCCGTTACAAAAACTATCCCGAATACATTGGTAACCCTTTGAACAATAATCCCTCCGATACCGATAAATATATTCATCAAAGACATCGGCAAACCCAGTTTTAAAAGCGCAATCGATCTTTCCCAATCAAATTTAAAATCAGCCTTATCAGGTTTAATAAAATCAATTTTCCTTAAAACCATAAAACAATATAAGGCGCTGAAACACTGCGCTATTACCGTCGCAATCGCCGCCCCTTTAACCCCTATCTTCAAGACATAAATAAAATATAAATCCAACCCGATATTAATTACAGCCGCAATAATCATCGCCACCAGCGGAGCTTTACTGTTTCCTACCGCTCTTAATATACTCGCAAAAAAATTATATAAAGTAACCACTATAAGCCCGATAAACAAATACCGTACATATTCTAAAGACAAATAAATTATTTCTTGCGGAGTTTGTAATATTTTTAAAAAAGGCAAGGCAAAAACTTGGGCAAAGATCGTTAATATTAACCCGATAAAAACGGCCAAGATAAAACTTAAGCCGATATCCGCCCTTAACTCGACGTAGTTCTTTTTACCGAAACTTCTGGAATAAGCCACTCCGAAACCTTGAGTCAAACCGGTTAAAGAAGCCACAAACATCCATTGAAGCCAATCTACCGCCCCGATAGAAGCCAAGGCATACGAACCTACCCCTCTTCCCACAATGATGGAATCGATAATCGTATAAGTCTGTTGAAAAATATTCCCCAAAGCTAAAGGAACCGCGAATTTTAAGATTAATCCCATCGGATTTTTTTTGGTCATATCTTGAGTTAAACTTGACATACCCCATACTATAACATACTATCTTCAAACTGCAAGATAATCCCGCAACATAATTATCAAAAGATTTGTTAAAATGAAAAAAAGGAGAAACATATATGTTCATAAAAAATATCGAATTAAATAAAGTATTAAACCTTAAAGACGAAGTACAGATTTTACCGGGACAAATCGTAAGTAAGACTTTGGTTCAAAACCAATCGGTAAGTTTAACCGTTTTTTCATTTGATAAAGAAACGGAAATAAGCACTCACGAATCTAACGGAGATGCCATGGTTTTTATCATAGAAGGAGAAGGCACCTTTACGGTAGGAAATAAAAAACACCTTGTAAAAGAAGGCGAAACCCTAATCATGCCCGCCAATATTCCCCATGCGGTATTTGCGTCCGAAAAAATGAAAATGTTATTAACCGTAATATTTTAAAAATGATCCTATAACGTATATAAGACCATTCCACCCTTTTTCTTATTGCCGGTATTCCATAAATTTTCAAAATCGAACCAGACGCTTTTCCCATATGACATCGCTTTTACAAAGAAAGCATCACTTTTCTCCTCATATCCCGCCAAAACAAACCAATGCCATTCGTAATCTTCTAAAGACTTATCCTGATGTTTAAGATTTAAATACGGAATCAACAAATCGTTATCGATTTGTTTTTTAATAACCTCTTTGGCAGCCTCAACATCATTATCCCCATGAAAAGGAACCATCTTAAACTTATTTTCACCCTTTTCATCAAGATAAACCTGAAATTCGCTTATAAAGGTATCCAACTTATCAATTCCGGTAATTCTGGGCGATAAATAAGGTTTCATATGCATTCCGAAATTTATAAAATCATCCTTTGTTATAAACGAAGGATTAATCGGACACAATATATTTTGATTAAACTTACGATCAAAGAAAATACATGTATCACATGCGGTTATCGCCCCACATCCCCCTATCTTCATCCAATAATCATTAAACCAATTTTGATTTCCGCCCTCAAAATCATCAATTTTATAATAATCCAACTCTTTTCTCATCTTCGTCCCCTTAAAACCGATAACATTTTAACATGTTAAAAAAGATATTTGAATTAAATTTAAAAAAGGATTTAAAATATAAACCCTTTAAATAATTCCTTTTGGGAAAAACACCTTCTTATCATCTCTGTTTTTTCCTTTTATCAAACTGCTTACAATCGATGAACCGGTTGATAATTCCTCTACTTCCTTATTGTCCATCAACAACCAAATGGAACGATCATCACCGATAAACGGTTTATAAGGACTTTGTTTTACCGAATCATAGCGAACATAATATCTTTCATCAAACCCCGACTCTTTAACCTTGTTTTTTATCTTTTCGACAACTTCTTTGCCGGTTATATCGCAATAGTCAAATAAATCTCTGTTAATAATTCTGCCGGCAAGATCTCTTAAAATCGGATCAGAATGATTCATCAAACTTTGAAAACCGTAATAACAGCTGTACTCATCCAACAAAAAATGAGCATTTACATCGGGATTGGGATTAATTAAAAATTCTTTAAAAACTTTAAAATCATTTAAATATTGCTCGTCTTCCTTAATCAAATCTCTCATTCTGTCAAACAAAGCCCCGACCACACCTTCAAAAGCTCTGGCAACCGGATGATAATAAACCTGCCAATACATATGATACCTTGCCATAATATAATCCTCTATACTATGTACTCCGCTATATTTAACCATCAAGATATTATTTTGCACTCTTAAAGTTCTAAGCACCCTCTCCAAATCATATTCACCATATTTGGTACCTGTAAAATAAGCATCTCTAAGTAAATAATCCATTCTATCCGCATCCAGTTGACCGCTGATCATTTGCGATAAAATGGGATTGGGATGAGTGTGCTTAATAATTGCGGACACTTTTTTACTTAATCCCTTTTGATATTTTTCCAATATACGATGAACATCCGTATCCTCTTCAATAATTCTGCCGGAAAATTCCTCATGATTGACTTCACAAACAGCCTCAAAAGAATGGCTGAAAGGTCCATGTCCTATATCATGCAATAACCCCGCCAGCATTACGGAAATAACCTCTTCATCATTTAAAGCGTTTTTTAAATCTCTGACTTCACTGCACATTCTTCTGACAATTTCATAAACTCCTAAAGAATGAGTAAAACGGGAATGTTCGGCGGTATGATACACCACAAAAGAAGACCCCAACTGTTTTATTCTCCTGAGTCTTTGAAACTCCTTGGAGTTGATACAATCCCATATAATCTTATATTCCACATGAATATACCCGTGAATAGGATCTCTCAACACCTTAATTTCATCAAGCTTTTCAAACAGTTTCATCTTTTTTAACCAACAATACGACCGCTTGAGCCATAATTCCCTCTTCATTACCTATAAAGCCAAGTTTTTCTCCACGAGTAGCCTTTACGTTAACATCACTGAAACTGCAGTTTAAAGCTTCCGCCAAGTTTTTTCTCATCAAATCCTTATAAGGCAATAATTTAGGCTTCTCCGCCAAAATTAACGAATCGATATTCCCTACCTTATAACCCCATTTATCCATTAAATTATAAACTTCCTCCAATAACAAAATCGATCTGATCCCTTTATATTTATCATCGGTATCAGGAAAGTGAGTTCCAAGATCACCCAATCCCAACGCCCCGATAACGGCTTCCGCAATCGCATGAGTCAAAGCATCCCCATCGGAATGCCCTGCACAACCTTTATAATGATTAATTTCCACTCCGCCCAAAACCAGTTTTCTGCCTTCTACCAGCGGATGAATATCACTGGACTGCCCTATACGCACTATAATCACCTCTTGCAAAAATTATAACATATTCATATCTTTTTCCAGCCATTTAGAAGAGTAATAATAAACCAAAGTTATTAAAGCGCTTAAAGTCCATGTAACGCTATAACCTAAACCGACTATCAAAATACTGTTATAAACCGGCATAAGAGCGGATAAAAACACTTGTCTGACCGCCACAAAGCAAAACACGGAAATTATCATCGGAACAACACTCCTGCCGCTTGCCCGAATTGTACCCGATAAAATTTGATGAATACTTAAAACCAGATGAAACGGTCCCAAGGTTCTGATAATTAATGCCCCATTTTTAATAACTTCGGGATCATCGGAAAATATCTTTATACAATCATTTGCAAAGATAAAGAAAAAAACCACCAATAACAATACCGATAAATTACACATTATCAATGCCGCTCTGACCCCTTTTTTAACTCGATCAAACCGTTTAGAACCCAGATTTTGACCGGTAAAGGTGGTAACGGTGTTGGCAAAGCTGTTTATCGGCATCCCGACAAAGGAATCAAAGGTTAATGCGCTTGAAAATCCGGCAATAGCCGCAGAACCGAACAAGTTTACATACGATTGAACCAATACATTGCTATAGGACACTATTACCCCCTGCAATCCTGCCGGAACACCGATTCTGACAATATTAACCAGTATTTCATAATTGATTTTAAGCATCCCGACTTTCACTTTATAAGCTTCTTCGGTATTCATCAATACGTAAATTACCAATCCGCAAGAAACCCCCTGAGCGATAAAGGTAGCCCATGCGACTCCGGATACCCCCATTTTAAAAACGTTCACAAACAACAAATCCAAAATAACATTAACAACAAAGGATACTCCCAAAAAATACAACGGTCTTTTAGAATCGCCGACCGATTGCAATATCCCCGTACAAGCATTATAAACACATAAAAAGATACTTCCCATAAAGAAAATACTTAAATATTCCTCGGCACTGTTTAATACGTCAAAAGGCGTTTTCATCAAAATAAGAATCTGCTTGCTGAAGATAACTCCAAGTACGGTAAGAACCATGCCGGAAATTAAAGAAAAGCTAACTACCGTATGAACGCTAAGGCTCAACTCCCGCTCTTTTTTTCCGCCGAAATAGCGAGAAATCACCACTCCCCCGCCAACCGATAAGCCCAAAAAGAAAGACACCAGCAAATTAATTAACGGTCCGCTTGCCCCTACGGCAGCCAACGCAACCTTACCCACATATCTGCCCACCACGATAGAATCTACCGTATTATATAAAATCTGGAATATATTGCTGAATAATAAAGGAATAGAAAAAAATAATATTTTTTTATATACGTTCCCTTCCGTCATTAAACCTTTGTTCATTTTCTAAACCTCTTTTCGTTCTAGTAATAATACTCCTATTTACAGTTAATTTAAACCCTAAACTTTACAATAAGATAATTAATTACTAGAATTAGCTTATGAAAATAAAATTACCCGAAAGTATTTTAAAATGTTTAAATATATTAAATAATAATAACTTTGAAGCCTATTTGGTCGGAGGAGCAGTCAGAGATATCCTTTTAAATATTCCCTTACATGATTACGATATATGCACAAACGCAACCCCATTGCAAATCAAAGATATTTTTAAAGATTATAAAATTTTGGATTACGGAATAAAACACGGAACCGTAACCATCTTTATCGATCATCTTAAAATGGAAATAACATCTTATCGCCTTGACGGAGAGTATTTTGATAACCGCCGACCGCAAAAAGTAACCTTTACTTCCTCTTTAAAAGAAGACTTGCGAAGAAGAGATTTTACCGTTAACGCCATTGCTTATAATCCTGAAGAAGGTTTTATAGACTGTTTTAACGGACAGGAAGATTTAAAAAACAAGATCATACGCTGTATAGATGATCCGAGTTTAAGATTTAAAGAAGATGCCTTAAGAATTTTAAGAGCAATAAGATTTTGCGCACAGCTGAATTTCCAAATGGAAGCCAATACCGAAAAAGCCGTTTTTAGGCATAAAGACTTATTAATCAACATCTCCATGGAAAGAAAGATGGAAGAACTATTTAAAATACTGAACACAAACAGCCCTATATTGACCCGCTATGCAGAAATATTACAGACATTCATCCCTGATATGACCACTGATAAAATCAAAGGAAATAAATATACCGAACTGGCTTTATTATTGAAAAACTGCAGCTTGGAAACAATTAATTGTTTAAAACTGGATAATAAAACCAAAAAAAGAATTATTTTTATTATCAGAAATTTAAATAACAAACTGGACAGCAAATATAAAATAAAAAAGATCTTGGCGGTTAATGAAGAATATTTAAAAGATTTGCTCTTAATTAAAAACAATAAAAAAACAAATCAACTGTATTTAAAAATAATGGAAAACAAGGAAATTTATTCTAGAAAAGCATTAGCCGTTACAGCTTATGACTTAATGGAATTAAACATTGAAAAAAAATATTTTTCCGAATATCTGAATATGGGCTTTGATTATGTTTTAAAATACCCTAAATGTAATCATAAAGAATTAATTATCAACCGATTAAAAAAACTTCTTACCAAATAAAAAATCACGATTGTTACACTTATTGCACATTCTTAATTTTGCAATCAAATCCATATAGCGTTGTAATGCCTCCTGACTAATATGATGCCTTTGTAAAGCAACTTCCATATACTGAAGCAGAATATCACTATGTCCATTGTCTTCTAAAACTCTATGCTTTATGCCACTTATAGTCGTACAATCAGTAGATAGATTACATGAAGCAAAGTGATCTTTTTCATCGGAAAGTTGATTAATAATGGACATAGCCTATCTGCTCCTTTCACATCATAATTTGTTATTTAGTATTCATGACTCAACAAAAAATCCACCAAGTGTACGATTTTTACACCATTGACATTTCCTGCGGCCAATTCGTCCAACGTCACAACATATTTAGGGTAGTGATCCTTGATTTCAAGGAGATTGGCGATCTCCCGATCAGATTCTTCCGGAAGCCTACGACATACCTGAATGTAGATACGCTCGTCGCGCCGCACTGCTACAAAGTCAATTTCTTTTGTTTCGTTTTTTCCGATATAGACCTCATAACCTCGACGCCGCAACTCAAAATATACGATATTTTCCAGCATAGCCGCGATTGACTTTGGATTAAATCCCATGATGCCGTATTTTAGGGACGCATCTGCCAGGTAGAATTTCTCCTGGGTTTTCAGTACAGATTTGCCCTGCAAATCATACCGCTGGCAGCGATAGATCACAAACGCCTTTTCCAGCCAGTTCAGATAATTATAAACCGCCTCCACTGACAAGGAACGTCCCTCGCTTTTGAGAAACTTCGCAATGGCATTGGTCGAAAAGGTCTTGCCCACATTTTCCACGATATACTTTACAACACGGTTAAATAAATCAAAGTTCGTGATGTTGTGTCGTTTTGTAATATCATTCGTAATAACAGAATT
>JBHAFN010000162.1:0-3469 GCA_041856105.1 Bacillota bacterium | reverse complement strand
GCAGGAGGTCAGCGGTTCGATCCCGCTAAGCTCCACCATTGTATAAACATACCGCTTAAACAGGCGGTTTTTTTAATATTTATAAATTTGTAAGTAAGTTTTTATACGGGTTATTGGAATTATTAATCAGGAAATTTAAGACGGTTTTAATAGAAAATATTATTTAAATTTTCATAAACTGTTTTAAAGATACTTGTTTCATGATTAAATAAACTTATGGAGATCTTGATGACATCTTCCATAAAATATCGCGGGAGATATTGCCTGAAACAAATTTTTAATACACAATACATGCATGACAGTTTGACCGACATATGCATGTAAGATTTTCGGTCAAGAAAGGAAAATATTGTCTAATCCGATTAATTAGATAATAAGATGTTTTATGAAAACGATTAAGGATAAAGTGATTTTTGCGT
Source organism: Bacillota bacterium (assembly GCA_041856105.1). Lineage (GTDB taxonomy): Bacteria > Bacillota_I > Bacilli_A > Erysipelotrichales > Erysipelotrichaceae > UBA9076. The sequence goes on along the minus strand of JBHAFN010000162.1, from coordinate 3,050 downwards.
TTGGGAAAGATAATCAATTTGTTGAAGAAATTGAAGATGGAGAAATTGTAGAATTTATAACTCATGATTGTTTTAATAATCAGCTTAATGAAGAAAATTGTTCAATAGGCGATTTAAATTGGGATTGTATTAATCCGGCTACCGGTCCCGTATTTGTAAAAGGTGCTGAGATTAACGACACTTTAAAGGTGGATATACTGGATATTGTGCTTGACAAGCAAGGGGTTATGTGTGCTTTGCCTAATGACGGAGTGTTGGGTAGATTGATTAATGAAGAATCAATTATCCGATTAAAGGTAGAAAATGATACGGTATATTTTAATGATCATATCAACTTTAAAATCAATCCGATGATCGGGGTTATCGGAGTTGCCTGTAAGGAAGGAATGATTGGCTGCGGTACTCCGGGGGTACATGGCGGCAATATGGATAATAAAAGAATTACCATCGGAGCCACCTTGTATTTACCTGTATTTCATGAAGGTGCTTTATTTTCTTTGGGTGACGTCCACGCGGCGATGGGGGATGGAGAAATAATGGTCAGCGGAGTGGAAATCTCCGCAAAAGTAAAGGTGAGAATAAGTGTTTTAAAAGGAATTACCATTGAAACGCCTCTTTTGGAAAACGAAGATATGGTAGGAGTTATTTACTCTCATGAAAATGTTGAAGAAGCGATTTTTAATGCGGTAAGAGTGATGAATGAGATAATTGTTGATAAGCTTGATTTATCTTTTAATGCAGCCGGAATGTTACAAAGTGCCAAAGGAGATTTGAAAATATGTCAGGTGGTAGATCCTAAAAGAACCGTAATGATGTGTATGCCTAAAAATATTTTAAAGAGTATAATATGATGAAGTATTTTTCAATGCTTATTAAACCGGCATCAAGTAAATGTAATATTAATTGTAAATATTGTTTTTACAGTGATGTGGCAAATATTCGTTGTATTAAAGACTATGGAATTATGAGTGAAACGACAATGAATAATTTAATAGAAAAAACCTTAAATTATTTTAAAAGTGAAACCGTTATAACATATGCATTTCAAGGCGGAGAGCCTACTATAGCCGGATTAAACTATTTTAAAAAGTTTGTGAATAAAGTCAATCAGAAAAAAAAGGAATATCATACAATCAGATATGCAATTCAAACAAACGGCATTTTGCTAAATGAAGAATGGGTGAAATTTCTAAAAGAAAATGATTTCTTGGTGGGAATATCCTTGGACGGTTATATGGAAAATCATGATGCGTTAAGAGTTAAAGGGGTTTTGGGGAAAACATATGAAAGGGTGATGGAAGCGATTAAACTCCTTAAAAGCTGTAATGTTGATTTTAACATTCTCACCGTTTTGACATCTAAACTTTCTAAAAATCCGAAAAGGTTATTTCAATTTTATTTGAAAAACAATTTTAAATATATTCAATTGATTCCATGTTTGCCTTCTTTGGAAGCTGAAGCTGACCAATATTCTTTAAAACCTGAAGAATTTTATGAATTTTATAATGTGTTTTTTAAATGTTGGTTAAAAGAATATTTAAAGGGAAATTATATCAGCGTAACGTATTTCGATAATGTTATTCCTTTATTTATCGGGAAAATGCCTCAACAATGCGGTTATCTCGGAAATTGTGCAATGCAGTTTGTTGTAGAAAGCGACGGGGGAGTATATCCTTGTGATTTTTATGTGGTTGATCGCTATAGATTGGGTAATATCAATGATAGTGGAATAATTGATTTATATAAATCGATTATTCTTAATGAATTTATTAATGAGAAAAGAACAAAATGTTCCAAGTGTAACGGATGTCGTTATGAAAAAATATGTAACGGACAATGTAAAAGATTGAGCGTATGTTATTATGATGATAATTATTGCGGCCTGTATGAATTTATGAAAACAAATGAAAAAGAGCTTACTGAAATTGCCCGAAAGGTGATGTGATCCCCAAAAGTTAGACCAAAATCTAACAATTGGGAGGTCGGTACAAAGGCTTATCTAAGCTCTTTTAATTATCGTTATTTATTTGATGATCGGATCAATTGTAGAAGCGATGATTTCTTTTAAAGTATTTACGCTGTTATCGAATTTTCCCTGATCTACGTCATTCAAATCAAATTTTATAATTTTTTGAATGCCTTCTCGATTAATTAAGGCAGGAGTTCCGATATACAACCCGTTTTGTTTGAATTCATTGTTTTGAAATACCGATAAGGTTAATATTGCGTTTTCATCATCCAAAATGGCATGTACCAATCTGTTTAAAGATAAACCGATTCCGTAATAGGTCGCCTTTTTGCGATTAATTATTTCATAGGCGGCTCTTTGAACTTGGTGATAGATTTCGTTTAAATCCTGTAAATCTCTGCCTTCTTCATCTAAATATTCTAATAAGTTTTTAGTTCCGATATATGCGTGTGTCCAAGGGACAAAGCTGGAATCGCCGTGTTCTCCCATGATTAAGGCATGGATATTGTTTGAAGATATACCTAAATATTCACTCATTAAATATCTAAGTCTGGCAGTATCTAACAATGTACCCGATCCGATAACCCTGTTGGCAGGCAAACCTGACACTTTGTAGGCAACATAAGCCATTAAATCGACCGGGTTGCTGGCAACGACTATAATTCCGTTAAATCCGGAAGCCATTATGTTTTCCACGATTGATTTCATGATTTTAGTGTTGGTGGCAGTCATATCTAAACGGGTTTGTTCGGGTTTTTGGGCGATACCGGCAGTGATTACCACGATTTCGGCATCACTACACTCTTCATAACCGCCCGCTTTGATAACCATATTGTTGCTGGCATAAGGTAAACCGTGTTGTAAATCCATTGTTTCTCCGATTGCTTTTTCGGTATCCACGTCGATTAAGACAAGTTCATCAATTCCTCCTGTGCTTAAAAAAGAATAAGCCATACTCATACCTACGAAACCGGTGCCGACTAGAACTACTTTCCTATCTTTTTTCATTATCTTTTATCTCTCCTTAATATCATTTTACACAATTTCTTTTTGAGATGCATTAAATGTTATTTTGAAAAAG
>JBHAFN010000161.1:0-3889 GCA_041856105.1 Bacillota bacterium | reverse complement strand
CGAGTTTTTTAATGTTTCCGGAATGTTTATCGGTTTAATTATGTTATAATCATAAGGAAACGAGGGCTTATAATGGGTGAATGTAAACATGTCGCAATTATCATGGATGGCAACGGGAGATGGGCTAAAGCCAAAGGCTATCCCAGAACTCAAGGTCATTTAGTCGGGACCGATAATGTCAGAAATATTGCCATCGCCGCCAATGATGAAGGCATAGAGGTATTAACCGTATATGCGTTCAGTACGGAAAATTGGAAGCGTTCAAAAGATGAAGTTGAATATTTGATGAAATTGCCTTTTTTGTTCTTTAAAAAATTTATTGATGAATTAATGGAAAAGAATATCAGAATTATGATGATCGGAGAAATGAATGAAATTCCCAAAGATACCGCCAAGGTATTACAAAAAGCAATCGATCAAACCGCTAAAAATACGGGAATGATTTTAAATTTCGCCATGAATTACGGTTCAAGAAGGGAAATAGTTAAAGGAATAAATGAAATTGTTAAAGATATTAAAAACGGTAAGGATATAAATATTACCGAAGATAACTTTAAAAATTATTTATATACCAAAGATTTACCTGATGTCGATTTGGTTATCAGAACAAGCGGAGAACAAAGAATATCCAATTTTTTACTATGGCAAATCGCCTATAGCGAGCTTATCTTCATCGAAGAAGCATGGCCGGAATTTACTCCTGAAAAATTCAGAGAATGCCTGCAAACCTTTAAAAACAGAGATAGAAGATTCGGAGGAGTTAAATAATGTTACAAAGAATCATCACTTCTTTAATTATCATTGCCTTGGTTCTTCCTCCTTTAATTTTCGGAGGGGCGTTGCTTAGAGTTTTAATCTTTGCCATCTGCGCAATCGCCTCTTATGAAATGGTTTCCTTGCGCAATAAAAAGGGGGACTGGGGATTAATCGTTTTTACGTTTTTTTCAACCGTGGTAATGTATAATGTGGACATTATTTACTATGTACCGCTATTGTCCTTCTATATGATCGTTTTGTTTCTGATTGTCATCGTTACGGATACTTATGATATAAACGATATGTGTTTTATCTTGGTGGTTTCATTAATTTTAACCATTGCATGTAAAGGAATAGTTTATGTTTATGATTTAGGTTCCGAAAACGTATTTTATTTGATATTGGCGACTTATGCGACTGATACCATGGCATATTTCAGCGGTTATAAATTCGGTAAACATAAAATGATTCCCAAAATTTCGCCGAAGAAAACTTGGGAAGGAGCACTTGGCGGCTATTTGGGGGGCTTTATCGTATCTTTAATTTATGCGATTTTTTTTACCAAGCTGTCCTTTAACTTTTCTCTGGTTACTTCCATGACCTTGCCGATAATCGCTCAAATAGGCGATTTATCTTTCAGTGCGATTAAAAGGCATTATTTTGTTAAAGATTTCGGCTCCATTTTTCCGGGTCATGGAGGGGTTTTAGATAGAATAGACAGTTTATTGTTTTGTATTATTTGTTTTTATTCGTTTTATATTATGTGCTACGGAGCGTTTTAGGTGAGAAAATGAAAAGATTGATTTTATTGGGTGCTACCGGTTCGATCGGCATACAAACCCTTGATGTCGTAAACAGAAATTCAGACAAGTTTTCGCTTGTCGGTTTAAGTGTCGGGGAAAATATTAAGCTTTTAAAAGAAATTCTTAATAATCACAAACTTGAACATATATGTGTGAGAAATAAGGAAGATTACGATTTATTATGCAAAGAATATCCTTTAATTAAATTTTATTACGGTGATGAAGGATTAATCGATTTGGTTAATTTAAAGGAATATGATTTGCTTGTAAACGCCTTGGTGGGGTTTGTCGGTTTTAAACCTACCTTGGCGGCTATAAATAATAAAAAAGATATTGCTTTGGCAAATAAGGAAACCTTGGTTGTGGCAGGGGAATTGGTCAATAAAGCTGTCCAAGAAAATAATGTAAAGCTGTTTCCGATAGACAGCGAACATTCCGCAATCTTGCAATGTTTACAAGGCAATGATTTTAAGGAAGTTAAGAAAATGATTATTACCGCCTCCGGAGGTTCTTTTAGAAAACTAAATCGGAGGCAGTTGGCTGATGTAACCGTTGAGGATGCTTTAAATCATCCCAACTGGTCAATGGGGGATAAAATAACCGTGGACAGCGCCACCATGATGAATAAAGGTTTTGAGGTTATTGAGGCTCATTGGCTGTTTAATCTTGATTACGATAAAATAGAAGTTGTTTTACATGATGAAAGTATTGTCCATTCTATGGTAGAATACATTGACGGAGCGATAATGGCGCAATTGGGCAGCGCGGATATGCGGTTGCCTATTCAATACGCTTTATCTTATCCAAATCGTTTACCTATGGCTTCCGGTTTTTCTTTAACCGATATAGGTTGTTTACATTTTAAAAAGATGGATTATGAAAGATTTCCGTTGCTTAAACTGGCTATTGAAGTCGGTAAAAAGAAAGGTAATTTGCCTTGTGCATTAAATGCGGCCAACGAGGAAGCCAATTTGGCGTTTAGAAATAAGAAAATATCTTTCTTGGATATAGAAAGGGTAGTCTTTAAATGTGTTGAACAGTGCGAGTTTATTCAGGATTTAACTTTGGAAAATCTGATGGAAACGGATTTAAAAACCAGATTGAAGGCTAAAGAGCTTATTAAAGGAGGAATAAAATGACAATAGTTTATTTTATAATATTGTTATCGGTAATAGTTTTGGTACATGAACTCGGTCATTTATTAACCGCAAAATTTTTTAAGGTATATTGTTATGAATTTGCCATAGGAATGGGACCTAAACTGTTCGCTTATAAAGGTAAGGAAACCACTTACAGTTTAAGAGTACTTCCGATAGGCGGTTTTGTGGCTATGGCGGGAGAGGATGAGGATAATCGAGGTATTGAAGTTGCTTACGAAAGAACTATTAAAGGAATAAAAAAATGGCAACAGATTATCATTATGCTTGCCGGGGTATTTATGAATTTCCTTTTGGCTTGGGTAGTTATTTCCGGAATATTACTTTATAACGGCAGTTATCTTGAACCGGCTAAACCGATTGTTGCCGGAGTGATGGAAAACAGTCCTGCCGATTTAGCCGGTTTACAAAAGGGTGATTATATAGTTAAGGTTACCTTATCCGACGGTACCGAAATTGTCCCTAAGGATTTTTATGATATATTACCGTTTAGTAAAACCGACGCCGGTTTGATAATTTATTCCGTAGTGAGATCAGACGGTCAAAAACTTGATATTGAAGTTACTCCCTTGTTGGATGCCGAAGATAATACCTATTATTCGGGTATTCTGATTCCTAATGGAGAACTTGTGGAAGTAAATATTCTCAATGTTCCATATTACGGAGCAAAGTATATCGGTAATATTACTAAAACGATGTTTGTTACGTTAATCAGATTGTTTAAAGGAGTCGGTTTGGAAAATCTGTCCGGTCCGGTAGGCGTGTATAACATTACCGCCCAACAGGTTTCTCTTGGTTTCAGCAATTTCATGATGTTGATGGCATTTTTATCCCTTAATATCGGAATTTTCAATTTATTGCCGTTACCTATTTTGGATGGCGGCAGAGCGCTGATCACTTTTGGAGAAATGATTACCGGAAAAACGTTAAATAAAAAAATAGAAACGGCTTTAATGCTTGCGGGATGGTTATTTATTATCGCTTTAATGGTATTTTCAACATGGCAGGACATTAACAGATTATTTTAGAAGGAGAAAAAAATGGCAATATTAGTTACAGGCGGTACGGGATTTATAGGCAGTCATACGGTTGTTGAGTTAATTAAGGAAAATTATGAGGTGGTTATTTTAGATAATCTTTATAATTCCAAAATTGAAGTATTGGATAATATTG
>JBHAFN010000160.1:0-6799 GCA_041856105.1 Bacillota bacterium | reverse complement strand
CATAAGCGGTTAAATCTTCCGCTTCCGAACGATAATCATTACCGTCAGGACTGGTCGCAAAACTGGTCGGAATAATACCGTTTGCTTCAATTGAACCGTCCTTTAAAACGCTTTTGGCAATAGTTTCACGATCAATTGCATACGCCAATGCCTGTCTTAAGTTAACATTTTGTAATTTATCGATAGTATGGTTAATAGATAAGAACCATAAATATCCTTGTAATCTTTCCGTAAATCCGGATTCACTCTTATAAGCGTCAACCATTTCTCCGGAAAGTTTAACTACATCCAAATTACCTGATTGATATTCAAGCATAGCTGATTGAGTATCTTGAATAAATTTAAATTCAATTCTTTCCTGAGTAACCGCATCAGGATTATAATATGTTTCACTCTTAACAAAGCTGTAACTGTTGCCCGGTGTCCAACTGTCCATTACATACGGCCCGCTGTAAAGCAGGTTGGCAGGTGATGTGGCATATTGGTCAAGTTGTGATTCGTAATAAGCCTGATTTAAAGGAAAGAAACTAGGGAAAGCCATTAAGCCCAATAAGAAATCACAAGGAATACTTAAAGTAACTTCAAAGGTTTTATCATCTACGGCCTTAATACCTAAATCTTCTACAGGTAAAGTACCGTCAATTACTTCGGCAGCATTAACGACATTCAGCGTAGCCAGTAAATAGTTGTATTCGGAAGCTGTTGCGGGATTGGCTAATCTTTGCCAGCCGTATACAAAATCACTAGCCGTTATAGGAGTACCGTCGGACCAGTTGGCATCTCTTAAATGGAAAGTATAGACCAAACCGTCTTCACTTACATCCCAGCTTTCAGCCAAATCAGGGATAGCCACTCCGCTTGCGTCCAATTCAACAAGTCCGGACATAACAAGGGTAAGCGCCACAAAAGATGTACCGTCGGTCGCTACATTGTGATCCATCGATAACAAATCGGTATCTGTCGCAACTACAACCGTTTGATTTGTAGTAGTATCAGTAGTAGTTGTCGTAGTTGCCGGTTGGCTTGCACAGCCTGCCAATAAGGCTAAAGCCAAACTCAGCAAAATAAAAATCTTAGATTTCTTCATCATATTCTCCCTTCTTGAAAAATATAATAAAAGAATAAAACTTATGTAAATTATTGTCAATATAATTTGTAAATTTTTCAAAAAATTGTAATAATATCTTCTTTTTCATAAACCGTTTTCATAAACATCAATTTAAAAAGAAGTGTTTCCACTTCTTACAACATTTTAATCATCATGGATAATTTCGGAATAAGCTGTTGTTTTCTGGAAATGATATTCGGATCATAACCTGAATGATCATCAAATTTTTGTTCAATCAAATCACTCATCACATAGGATAAAGGTCCGTAAAATAATACCAGAGAGCCTTCCGCCAACACGTTGGTAAATAACATTACCAATAAATCGACTTTCTTTTCAACTTGTTCAATTTCCATATTTTTCTTAAATTCAGGAAGGATTTGTTGAACATCCGCCATATTGACATAATTGGTTTGGGCTACCGCAATACTGTATTTACCCATTTCATAATTTTTAAGATCTCGATTTAAAAGCTCATGAGGACTTCTTTCCAACAATGATACGGATGCGCTCAACATTTCATTGGCATATTCATCGATATCATCTATTTTAGCTCTTTGCGCAAGCCATCTGGCAATTCTTCGATCAAGATCGGTAGTTGTCGCCGATTTAAAATTTAATGTATCGGATAAAATAGCGCTCAATAATACTCCGCTCATCTGTTCGGTAGGCAAAATACCGTTTTCCTGATATAAAAGAGATACTATTGTGGCAGTACAACCGCATTTCATATTACGATAAAATATCGGCTTTTCAGTTTGGATATCCCCGATATGATGATGATCGATAATTTCCTCAATCGACGCATCCATAATATTGCTTATGGCTTGATTTTTTGCGCTATGATCCACAAGGATAAATCTTTTGCGACTATAGTTTTGTAAATGATAACGAGATATCGCTCCGACGATCTTTCCGTCATAATCAAGCACCGGATAACTTCTAACTCTGCTGTTCATCATTTTACTGGCTACTTCGCTTACATATTCGTCTTCATAAAAACTGACTATTTTTGTGGTCATAATCTGTTTGATGGAAAACGACTCGTTAATAACTACGGCAACCGCCATCGTATCCAGTTTGGTTTGCAGGATAGCGCAGCCTCTTTCTTTAGCGGAAATGACCGTTTCATCATCAACGATTTGATCGCATGTAATCACTAAACATTTAACGCCGTTTAAAATCAATTCCTTTTGTTTTTCCTTACCGTCCGATAAAATACAAATACTGTTATTAAATTCTTCTTGAAAATCCTTTGTTTCGCTTAAAGTAACCACAAATACCTTTCCGTTACTTTTAAACTCCTTAGGTGCATAAATAATATCCGAAGACGTGGTTTTCGCAATAGCTTCAATAGTAGATGTTGCCATTAAATTGTGCAGTTCCATACTGCTTAACATTCTAACTGAAGATAAGTTGGATGTGGAAACTATCCCTACCAAATCCTCATTATCGTTTAATACGAATAAAGAGCGATTATTTGTCCCGGATATTTTACTCCACGCTTCATTTAGCGAACAGTTTTCATTAATGAGATTCGGCTTATCCATTTCTATATCTCTCAATTGACTTCTGGCGTCTTTAAGCAATAACGGATTTTCCAAACCGAAACGATTTAAGATAAACTTGGTTTCGTCATTAAGAGGTCCCAATCTGCATGCGATCGCTTTTTCACCCAACTGTCTTTTCAATTCGGCATAAGCAAGCGCTGAACAGATAGAATCCGAATCAGGATTTCTGTGTCCTATAACATATAAATAATCATTTTTCATAAAACCCCCTAGTAACTTATAATCTCCGGTCCGTCTTCAGTAATCAAAATTTGATGTTCAACCTGAGCGGAATCTTTTCCGTCTTTAGTATAAATGGTCCAACCGTTATATTTATCAACCACAATGTCGGGTGTACCGGCATTAATCATCGGCTCGATGGTGAAAATCATTCCGGGAACTATCAACATCCCGGTATTTTTAATACCTATATGACTGACAAAAGGATCTTCATGAAATTCAAGACCGATTCCATGTCCGCCAAGTTTTGTGACAACGCTATAACCGTGTTTATGCGCATGTTCGCTGATAGCCGCCCCGATATCGCCTAAGTGTCCCCAAGGTTGAGCGGCTTTGATGCCCAACTGTAAACATTCCTTAGTAACCCTTACCAGTCTTTTTCTTTCTTCGCTTACTTCTCCCATTTCAAACATTCTGGAAGCGTCGCCATAATATCCCTGTAAAATTGTCGAAACATCAACATTAACAATATCACCGTTTTTCAGCTTTTTAAGCCTACTGGGAATCCCATGACAAACTTCTTCGTTTATTGATGTACATACACTTTTAGGAAAACCCTCAAACCCGTAAGGAGCACATTCTCCGTTGTGTTCTTTAGTGAATGAAGAAACCAAATCATCTATTTCCTGAGTATTCATGCCAACCTTAATATGCTTTGCGACATAATCCAAAACTTCCGTATTCAGTTTTGCGGCGGCTTTAATCTGTTGGATTTGCCATGGAGTTTTAATTAAACTGAAGTCAGGTACTTCTTCTCCCTTTTCCTGATGTTTTTTTATTGTGGATTTTATTCTTTCTACATAATCCTTATATGATTCTTTTTCCATTATTACCTCTTTGTTGTACTACCGAAACCGCCGTTGCGGGTTTTTGTAGCGTCATCGTCTTCTACTATTCCAAAAGGCATAAATATCCCTTGCACAATTCCTTCTCCTTTAGAAATGGAAAATTCTTTATTCTCTTTGGTATCGTTGGTAAGCTTGATAAAAATATGCCCTTCATTATCGGAATAAAAATAATCGCTGTCAATAATTCCTACCGTATTATTCACCTGCAATCTGAACTTAAACCCCCAGCTGCTTCTGGGGAATAAGCACAACACCCAACCGGGTTCGATAAAAACTCTGATTCCGGTGGGAATTTTTATTTCTTCATCAGGTTTCAATTGAAAAGATATCGGCGTATAAAAATCATAACCTGCCGAACCTATCGTAGCCCTTTTAGGAAGCTTTAAATCATCATATACAGCTTTCGCTTCTGCATAGCTTGTATTGAACTCTTTTATCCAATCTTCAATAAATTTTGATTCGCTGACTTTATAAAATTTTGCAACTTTATTCATTATATACCTCACATAAATACAATATCATAAATTATACGCTTTTCCCATGATAAAACATTATTTTACCCAATCATCACAACCATAATCAAATTTTGTTTTTAAAGCTTATTTCGTTTCTCAACATTATTATCCAATGTGCTAAAACTATGTCGACAGGATTGAAAAAATAGATAAGTTCATCGCTGACAATTCTTTTTTTCGGATAAATTATTTGATTGATTATTTTAGTAATCCTGCCTACCCGGTCTAAATCATTTACAAAATCTTTTATATTACTTAAGTAAAGTTTCGGAATAATTTCATAGTTCTCATTAAACGCCTCTTCAAAAGTGTTCATAATATCCGCTGTCGTATTATAAAAATCATACACATCTTCGCCATTATAGTTTAATATTTCCAAAATTTCATCAATCACTCCGTAATTCAAATCATTTACGCTCAGTACAACTTTATGTTGTTTATTTAAAAAATATTTGGTTATATACATATCATCCTTGAAATTAATATTTTTGGCTAATTCCGGTTCCATTTTAAGCAAAAACAAATAAAATTCATTAAAGAAATCGGGTTGTTCGAATTTATAAAATGTATATTTATAACCGCTGTATATATTAAAAATTTTATATACGTCATTAAAACCGTATTTGATATTTCTATCAAGAATTTCCCTGTTAAAATCCAGAAATATTCCTAAATTAAATCTCGGATAAATATATTTAATAAATTCTCTGTTTAAAAAATTAGAGTGAGTAACGTTATCATTCAAATCAATAACAATGAGATTATTTGCGCCATAACTTAATGCCAATTCAATAGGCAAATTATCATAATATCCTCCGTCAATATAAGCGTTGTCGGAAAATCGATGAATAGGAAATGCCGGAAAACATGAGGCGGTGGCGATTAAATAATTTATCCCTTCATCATTCATCATTTCTTTATTTATAATCACCGGTTTTAATTGCGGATAAGAAACTGTAACCGCACCGAATTCAACTTTTGAATTTTGTAATTTATCATTGTCGAATAAACTTGTAATCATCTTTTTAAACGGTTCGATATCGGCTCCGGATTCCTGAAAATATTTTTTAAAAAAAGAAACAAGCATATTTCTGTTATTTACAATTTCATCAAACTTAAAATCCAATTGATCTATTCCGTTTAAAACATCTTGAATGGTGATATGTTCCCATAAATTATACAATTTTTCATAATCTCCCTGCGCAACCATACATCCGTTTAACGCTCCGATAGATGTTCCGGTAACCACATCAAAATCAATCTTTAAACTTTTAAGTGCTTTTATTGCTCCGATTTGATATGCCCCTTTACTTCCGCCTCCGGCTAAAACCAATCCGATTTTCTTATCCATAAACACGTATCATCAAATTAGGTTAGAATTTGATGATTTCCTTTCTAGCCTATAATTTATAATGAATATACTGTATAGGCCATTCAGTATATTCATTCGTGTACTGTGGATTTGTGTTTTCATAAATACAGACAATTGTTAGTTGTGCTGTTTTGAGGTGATTCTTATCACAGTTCTTTTCTTTTACCGGTAATTGAGTTGATTAACACCAGATGTTTTATAAACAACGTGAATCCATATATCTTCTGGAAATACATGATATAGATTTTGATTATTCTAAATTAAGGTAGCTAATTTTGACATCTATTTTTACTCACCATCATTGATGGTCTTTTTTGTCGTGCTTTTATTAATACGTTATTTTCTTCTTGACTTCTAATAGTTAATCACCTCGTATATAACCAAGTTTAACACAACTTAATGAGTTTAAAAATATCGCTTAAACTTAATTGATTACATTTTAATAAATCTTAAACGATTATCTTGCCATAAATAAATCGATTGTCAAAATTATTTATCCGTTTATTCGACAATCCGCATTGATGATTTACATATCGCTTAGCTTTAAAAAACAAAAAACCGCCTGTTTAAGCGGTTATATGTCCAATGGAGCAGATGAGCGGAATTGAACCGCCGTGTCGACCTTGGCAAGGTCGCGTTCTACCATTGAACTACATCTGCATAAATGGCGGTCCGGACGAGATTTGAACTCGCGATCTCCTCCGTGACAGGGAGGCATGTTAACCCCTACACCACCGGACCAATATACTGGCGAAGAAGGAGGGATTTGAACCCTCGCGCCGCTTTCGCGACCTATACCCTTAGCAGGGGCACCTCTTCAGCCTCTTGAGTACTTCTTCATTTAGCGCCTTTAAATATTATCATATCTAAAAATCATATGCAACTACTTTTTGAAAAATTTTTAAACAAATATTTTAAGGAGCCAAATTTTCAAAATACTACATTATAATTATTCAGCAATTGCAGCTTCTAGAGCAACCTTCATCATATTAGTAAATGAGTTTTGTCTTTCTTCTGCTGTAGTAACTTCATCACTAACAAGACTATCAGAAATTGTAAGTAAGCATGCAGCATTTTTATTTAATACATTTGCATTGTGGAACAGTGCAAAACTTTCCATTTCAACTGCTGTACAACCTTTAGCTACTATCTCACCCATATAAGAT
>JBHAFN010000159.1:0-5572 GCA_041856105.1 Bacillota bacterium | reverse complement strand
CCTATTTTTTTACGAACGTAAATTTATATTTGGTTGCTTTTAAAGAATCGATAACTAAAGGCACCAAGATAATTGCGACAATAAGCGTTGCCAAATTATAATATAAATTATAACTGAACGAATTTATCCAAGCTAAAGTGCTGCCGGCTACGCTATTTTCCGGCGGCCAATAAATTGCCCCGGAAACTAAAGTAGATAAAAATCTGATTATTCCCGATACAAATACTCCCGTATAGAGATTGGAAATCCTTCCCACCTTAGGAAAAATACTTGCCAAACCCACTATCAACATCGGCACGAAATAATCCAAAGTATACTGCATGGGATTTAGATAATATTTATACTCTCCGAAAATAAAACCGACCAACCACCACCCGGCTCCGACAATCAATCCTTTTTTAAAACCCAAATGATACGAAGCCAAATAAACCGGAATTACGGCAAGATTAATCGATCCCCCTTGGGGCATTTGTAAAAAGGGAATTAATTTATTTACATATTCCAACACAACCGCCAAGGCAATATATGCCCCCATAAAACTTAGATCTAATGTTTGATTCTTCCTCATAAAAAACACCTCCATAATTTGAGGCGTAAGGATGTATTGAACTCCCTACGCTAGTCTTAACTAGATCAGGTGATAAGGGTATTTCTCAACACAATGTGTACCCCTGTTCACGAAAATATTATATCATATAATAAAAAAGAAAGGTAATGTATGCAAATATTTAAAGAGCAAATAGACATTCTGGCGGAAGAAAACGATTTTATCGCCAAATTAGCCAATATAAGCGCTTTTTTAAACGAAGAAATAAAGGATATAAACTGGGTGGGTTTTTATCTGTTAAAAGATGACAAACTGATCTTAGGGCCTTTTCAAGGTAAAGTGGCTTGTTCTTCAATTGATTTGGGACAGGGAGTTTGCGGAAGTGCCGCTTTAAAAAGACAAACCGTCATTGTAGATGACGTTCATCAATTTGCCGGGCATATTGCCTGCGATTCCAGAAGTAATTCCGAAATTGTAGTTCCGATTATCAAAGAAGATCAGTTAATCGGAGTAATTGATGTCGACTCGATCAGTTTTAACAGATTTACCGATGCCGAAAAAGAAATGTTGGAATATGTAGCCTTTAAACTCGCTGAATAAAAAACTGTTATGACAAGATTGCAACAATCCGTTTCTTAACAGTTTTTTTATCGATAATAACCGTAAGCATTAAAGTTTTCCAAATATCTTGTCGCTTCGTCAACGGCATCATTAACACTAAACAACATTGCCTCGCAAGAACCGATGAACCCTTTTTCCACCTTGCCAAGCTTTTCTAAAACCAAGCCGGGAAATTTAAAATCCTTGCTGTTTAAATCAAGATTTAAATATTTCTTCCATACCCGATTACCGTTTTGCAATACCGCTCCGCCTTCTACAATAATCGGCCGACAATCACAGGCATATTCGGCAAGATGCATTGACGTACACGCCTCAAAATTCACTCCCAACAACAAACAATAAGCTCTCAGTTCATACAATCTGGCGATGGGCGATTCGGAAGATAACGGAAAATGTAATGACTGATGATTACATAAATGATATGCGTGTCTGCCTTTGGCAACAAACGCTACTGACGGATGAGTGGATATAACCACTCCCTCTCTTCTTCTGAAATTATCTACAATCTTACCCATTCCCGCGGTATCGCTGGCATTTTTATCAAAAGCCGGGATATTATCCCGAACTTTTTTTATGTCTTCATATTCCACGGCAGGATTTAACCATCTGCTTACCTCGGAATTTTTACCCATTTGTAACGGCATCAATAAAGTACCGTCCTCACCCAACAATTCCAATAAAGCATCTACGACGGTTTGAGCTCCGCCGATAACATATCCAAATGAAGACAGCGATGCGTGAACCTCCAAAACCATTCCCGGTCTTACTCCCAGATTATACAGTTCTTCGATAATTTCTCTTTTACTTAAAGAATTTGTAATTATTTTGTTCATACTAACGACCATGGGCTAGTTTACTAGCTGCGGCTGCCGCAATTGCGCCGACAATATCATCTATAAAGGTATTACATCTGGTTTTATCGTTATTCAGCTTACCGATAATTCCCGGTTTCGTCTTGTCGATATATCCGAAATTAGTCAAAGCGATCGAACCGTATAAATTACATATTCCGTAGGCTAAAACTTCATCTACGCCATAGAGTGAATAATCACTATCCAATATCAAAGACAGTTCTTTAGAATAAAATGCTTTACGATCACTGGCAATATCCAGATTTATACCGGTAACAATCGCATGTTGTACTTCTCTTTTATGAATAACCGAAACAATCGCTTCCTTTACCGCCTCAACATCAATAGTATCCAAATAGGGTTTTTGAAGATATACCACACATTCCGCTATATCTTCTATTTCTACTCCTCTTATATTTAATAAATTTATACATTCATTAAATAAATCTTCCATATTAACCCTTCAACTCACAATATTCTTTAGCGATTTCACTGCCTAATCTGGCATTATTGAAAACTAATTGAATATTGGCATCCAAACTGTTTCCACCGGTCAATTCTTTTACTTTATTCAATAAATAAGGAGTAGATTCTTTACCGTGAATACCGACTTTTTCCATTTCCGCAATAGCTTCGTCAATCACTTTACCGATTGTTTCTTCATCCATGGAGTATTCACTTGGAATAGGGTTTGTTACTAAGATACCGCCGGCAAGTTTCATTTCCCGCTTAACTTTAATCACTTCAGCAATTTCTTTGGCACTGTTCATTGCATAATCAACGTTAAACTTAGAAGTTCTGGAATAGAATGCCGGTAATTTTTTGGTTTGATAGCCTAACACGGGAACTCCGAATGTTTCCAAATACTCCAAAGTTAAGCCCAAATCCAAAATTGCTTTAGCACCCGCACAAACTACCGTAACATCGGTAGTCGCCAATTCCTGTAAATCGGCGGATATATCGAAACTGGTTTCGGCACCACGATGAACTCCCCCGATCCCCCCGGTAACAAACACTTCAATATTGGCCATAGCCGCAAATAACATAGTGGTCGCTACGGTTGTAGCTCCCCATGCTTTTTTAGCCATAATTACCGGAACATCTCTTCTGGATACTTTTTCAATATCTTTACGTTTGCCGAATTCTTCTATTTCATCAGGATTCATGCCCACAATCGCCACCCCGTCAATAATTCCGATAGTTGCCGGAACACATCCGTTATCTCGAATAATTTTTTCCACCTCCAAAGCGGTTTTTACATTTTGAGGATAAGGCATCCCATGAGAAATAATAGTTGACTCCAAAGCGACAACCGGCTTATTTTCTTTAACCGCTTTTTTTACTTCTTCACTAACTCTTACAAACATAAATTAATCTCCTTAATATTTAATCTTTCTATTTCTTCTTCAATCATTTTATCACAAAGTCGACCGTTTACCGTATCTTTACATTTAATTGTGCAAATTGCCGCTCCGATAGCGTATTTGGTTGACTGCAAAATATTCTTATCATTTAATCTGGATTTTAAATATGCGGATAAAAACGCATCTCCTCCGCCGGTCGCATTTACCACATCGACCAAATCGTGTTTTAACCAATATCTTTCTTTTAAATTACCTATGATAACCCCGTCTTCAGCTAAACTGATGATAATTTCTTTAATTCCCTTCTCTAAAAAATAATCGACATTGTAATTGGCGGAATCTTTATCTTCAATTAAAACACCGCTGAATTCTTTCGCCTCATATTTATTAGGCTTAAATATATCAATATAATTTAACAATCCGTCAATTTTCTTAGCTTTGATGCTGCTTATGGGATCCATAGCCACAATGCAGGAACATCTTTTTAAAACATATTCAATAGTTTCTTTTTTTAAATTGGTATCAATAACCAACAAGTCGTCTTGATGGATATTTGCCATCACTTTATCAATCATCGCTTCATCCAGCTCATCCAATATTTTCATATCGCTCATTCCCAAATACATATCATTGTTTTCATTTAATACGGCCAGATAAATGGAAGATGAATGATTGTCTACAACCTTGCTGTATTGTAGATTGATGCCTTTGTTCATTAAATCCTGATATAGCCATTTACCGAAAGCATCAATGGAAAAAACGCTTATAAAAAATACATTTTCTTTTAAATTAGCTAAATTTTCGGCTATATTTCTTCCTACCCCGCCATAGGTAAGTTTAATATCTCCCGGATTGGAATCAAATGTTCTCAGCGGTTCAAAACTTGAGCCGGTAATATCTATATTCGCCCCGCCAATAACATAAACTTTACTCATCAATAAACCTTCCCTTCTATTACCATTTAAAATTTTAACATGGAAAATGTTTAAAAAAACACCTTTGGGTGCTAATTTAAATTTTCTTTGAAATAATTGATGTTATTAATCGCCTCTTCTATTTGACTTAACTCTACATCTTTAGCGTTTAATATCAAGAAACCATGCATTAAAGTTTTTTTTAATCCGAATGTAAGATCATCTGAATATTTATTAAGATTGATGTTGTTCATGGAAATTAATATATCTTTCAGTATTGTTTTGGATTTTATCATTAAATCTTCATCATTAACTTCCACCAATAAATTTTTTATTGACCAATTTTCATTTTTTGCGGTTCTGGTAATTTTAATTCCGTCAAAATTTATATTGTTTTCTTCAAACGTTTTATTCAGTTGTTTAAAATCGTCAACGCTAAACCCGCTCATAATTAAATATGACTTATCAAACTCTTTACTTACCCCATGAGTATCATCCATTTCAAAAATATCTTTAACATATAAACTGAGTTTGGAATCATCAAATCTGAATATATGTATATCACTTAATTCCTTTAAATTTTTAATAGTTTGAAACAAGACGTCATTAATATTATAAAAAGCCAATTTCTTCATTCCACGTTTTCCTCGCTAATCAATTTCCCGACAACCAGCCATCTGGTATCTTTCTCATTTCTGACACAGGTTTGCAGACTGATCAAACTATCCTCGTAATTTATTTCCACTCCCGTATCATATACCTGATTTATATCAATATATTCCTTATATTGATTAAATTCTTCTTCATTTAAATTCCCTACCTGATAGATCGGAAAATCCGTATCGATGTATTTTACCACGGCGACAACCTCATATTTTCTAACCGTATTTTCCAAATACAAATAAAAACATTTATTGGCGTCATAATTTGTTTGATCGGTTAAAGTGGCTAAAGGAGTAAACATCAAAGCAGGATTATTGTAAACATAATGACCGTATAAAGTAATGTTTTTATCATCTAAACTTTGCAGATAATCTTGAAATACGGTACCGTGCGTACTTTTTTTCTGATAAATATCCCTATTTAAATAATAATCGTTATCGCTATATTGGACAAAAGGCAAATCGATTAATCCGCTTTCAAATACAATCCACCCTTTAAAATCGGCATTAATCTCTTTTAATTGATTGTAACGTTCTCTATATTTGACTGATGTTTCATCAGTATCGACAGCTTCAACAAATTTATATTCATTCTGAATTTCAGCGGTTTTAT
>JBHAFN010000158.1:0-5446 GCA_041856105.1 Bacillota bacterium | reverse complement strand
GTAGAGTTTTCCGACGCTCCGGGCGGTACCGTTACGGCAAAAATTAAAGACGGTGATAAATTTACCAGCGGGAAGAAAGTACCTAAAGACACTGTGCTTGAGTTTACCGCATCACCCGAAAACGGCTATTATGTCGCAGGCTGGAAAGGTGCAACCAAGGATTCAACCGATAACACAAAGGCAACACTTACCGTAACGGGCAATACGAAGGTAACGGTAGAATTTACAAAATTCATTATTATAAACCTCAACTGGGACGCCGAAGGAATAATACGTGATGTCAACGATAATGATCAAAAACTCCGCTTAGTAATAAGCGATGGCGGTAATATATTCACTATTTTTGATGAAAAATCACAAGAATACGTTTCACAGATGAATTATGACCCAAATAGTAAAACACTCGAGTTGTATAAATCTGAGTGGAATGAGGAGGGCGAATGGAAATATATATCTCAAGGCACTATTATCGTCAAGCCGACATCGGAGGCGCCTCCTGCCGAATGGGATATAACGTTACACGATGTAAAAATACCGAATTTGGGATCTCAAAAACATTTGGAACTGCCAAATCAAGAAGTATCGATTACCGTTAAGTTTAATGATAAAACAATCTTTCGGTAAATAAAAACAAAGAGGCTCCGTATCGCAGCGGAGCCTCTTTTAGTGCAAAACCGGCACCGTGAAAATTCGTGTTTATGGCTGACCTTCGATAACCTGTATCTCAAATTCCAGTTGAGGCATACATTCTACTAAATCGCTTTGAATCCGCTTAAGTGCTTCTACACGCATTTCAACGGAAGTATCGACATTCCCCTGAATAATAAAGATTGCATTTTTCGTT
Organism: Bacillota bacterium; assembly: GCA_041856105.1. Taxonomy (GTDB): domain Bacteria; phylum Bacillota_I; class Bacilli_A; order Erysipelotrichales; family Erysipelotrichaceae; genus UBA9076. The sequence goes on along the minus strand of JBHAFN010000158.1, from coordinate 4,602 downwards.
CCGTCGTCAAACTTATACTGTTCCCCATCGCGGACGCCAAGCCATGCGATAATACCTTTGGGATCGCGGTACACATAATCGGTTTCGGCAACATGTTTTTCCGTAGATGAGATCGGAAGAAAAACACCTGCTTCTTTATTGACGGTAAACTCTATCTGCCCGTCTATTTTATCAAGGTCGTGCCCGCCTATCGCCAAAAGCGAATGTAATGACTCCACATTGTAAATATCGATAACGCTATTGATGTGCGGCATGGAACCGCGGCGCTGAATATTGCGGATAAAGGCGGGAACGGTCGGCGGATATTTCTTGATACTGCGTCCGACGCTTTGCAGCAAATCCGCATAGCCCCGTGTAATCGGGTGGTTCAATATTTCGTCAACATCGCATTGTAATGCCCAGTCTTCCATCTTTTTTTGCTTTTTCAAAAACGACTCGGATAATTTTGCCTGCGGATCTATATTTTTTGCAATCCCAATCACAACGCTTTTAATTCCAAGCCCAACGATGCTTTTGTCAATAATAAATTTCATAGCAGCCTACCTCCGGATTTTCAATTTTGCCAGAAAATTTTGGGTCATTACATAAGGGTATCTGTAAAAAACTTCAGTTTTCAGAGGTTCCCATAACAGAAAATTTATCTCTGTTTACTTAGTAACTTTATCCCACATATTCCAAGTATTACGGAAATTATACACATTAATAAAATCGGTGCTACATCAATTTTTCCATTAATAACGGATTTTTGGATATAATAGAGTGGAGATATATGTGCAACAACTTTCATCCAATTCGCCATATGTTCAATCGGAAATATCATTCCGGAAAACAATCCTAACGGAAAGATAATTCCCGTTGAAACTATCCAGATATATCCATCATTCTTCATGATAGCCGATAAGAAAATATACAATCCCGTTGAAATGAATAGTGTAATAGTAAACAATATACCGAGCTGAAGAATATTTGATTTACCCAAATCGAAACCGGCAAATTTATAAAATAACAATATTAGTACATTTGCAATCTCATATACAAATATAATTGCCAGACTTTTACCTAAAATGTAGGAACTGAGTTTTGTCTTGGAATTTTTAACTCTTAAAATAATTCCATTGCCCTTTTCGCTAATCAGAACTGTAGCAAGTAAGCCTGCCGCCGTTAATAATTTAAATAGTATAATTCCTATGGAATAACTTAACTTCGGTCTTTCATGAAAAACCTCATTAGTTGGATTGCTATTTTCAATCATAGGTATTAACGGATTATTCGGAATACCGGTGTAATATTGCAAGACATTTCCTTCTTTATCCGTCTTTACCACCAATGTTCCTTGCGACATTCCGAGAAAATAATCTTTTTTATCGATTTCAAGTTTCATCATTTTAACATTTGCCGTATTCGGAGCCTTTTCTCCGATATACCCTACAACGGGAACGTCGGAATAAGCAAATGTCATACTGACAAGCAAGATCATTAAAATAGGCATAATTACCATTGAAGAGAGAAAGCCTTTTGTATTTTTAAGAATTTTAAAAGTGAATTTAAATGATTGCCCCATCTTTCATCTTCCTTCTCATTAAGAAAATAAATATCGATGCAAATATAAGAACTATAGCAATCCATATCCGCAAAGCATTTCCCCAATTTACACGAATTAAGTCTTTAAATATCAATCGATTTGACATTGTCAAAGGAGATAAGTACATAAGTACATTCATAAATTTCGTATTTGACAAAACGGAAGTCAAACTCAAAGCTCCTCCGAAATAGCCCATCAGCATAACAATCATTAAGATTGTATTTGAAAGCATTGCTCTATTGTGAACCGAAAGCCCTATAAACAATCCTAAAATAATGCTGATGACCGGAGTACTAAAAAAAACAAATATGGACTTTAGCGGAAAATAGATGTCAAACAATATCCGATATCCAATTATATTAAATGCAATCATGATAACCGAAAAAGCATAATGTGTAAAAAATTTTATCAGCATAAAATTACCTTTATTCACAACTCTATCCCATACATGAAGTTTTCTTTCTTCAAAAATGCTAAGTCCTGCTAAAATCGCACACATCATCAGCATAAAATTAAGTTCACTGACTGCAAACTGTATCTTTGAATTCAATAATATCCCGTCATACAAGATGACCTCTTTTGCAGTATTTACCGCAATCTCACTTTGAATATTCTGTGATAAATAGTTCTTCGTCCCTTCGCTCATAATAAAGGCAAGAAGCAGCGGCAAGAACATAATGATAAAATATACCGGATTTTTAATAATACCTTTTATTTCCTTCCTCAGCATATCATTCACCATCCTTACGCAAAACCTTTACGAAAACATCAGATAAATCCGCCTTCTTATCTTCCGCATCCGAAATTTCCCTGATAAGTTTCTCCGTTTCCCCTTCCAAAACAAGCTTTCCTTTATCTAAAAATACGATTCTGTCGCACAAATATTCAACTTCATCCAAATAATGAGAGGTATAGATGATATTTAATCCGTTATTTTTCAACTCTTTAAGATATTCCAATATTTCCTTTCTGGAAATAGGATCAATTCCGACGCAAACTTCATCACAAATCAAAAGCTTAGGATTGTGGACAAGTCCTGTTATCAGATTTAATTTTCTTTTCATTCCGCCGGACAAATCCTTTGCTTTAGTCGATATTTTTTCCTTAAGTCCCACTTTTTCAATCAATAGAGCACTTTCGTTTTGCGCCTCTTTTCTGTCCATTTTGTATATTGAGGCAAAAAACAACATATTATCCATGACGGAAAGTTCAGGGTATATGGCAAGTTCTTGAGGAACATATCCGATATCCCAAATACTTAAATCAACATAATTAAGTTCTCCTTCAAAGGATATATTTTGGGTAATACAATTAATCAAAGTGCTTTTGCCTGCACCGTTAACCCCTAATATCCCATAGATATTTCCGTTTTCAAAATTATACGAAAAGTCTATAAGAGCAAGAATCTTTTTATATCTCTTCGTTATATGTTTCAGCGCAATCATAACCGTATCTCCTCCTGCTATTTAAAAATGTTTTTTACAGAATTTCTTAGATATATTCGTTCCTATAAATGAAACAAGCACAATGGCTACTGTAATTATAATCATCATAGGGCCTGTCTTAAGTTCTTGCATTTTCATTGCATAGTCCTGTCCGTACATTTGCTTAATCATTTCCAATTGTTGCTCTTTCGTAATGATATAAGGAATAACAGTACCTCCTATATAATGAGAAAGCATCGCTACAACAAAGGACAAGCTCAGACCTTTAAATCTGTCTTTTGTTTTCGATAATATCAACTCGGCAATTATTCCTGCAATAAGCATCATTCCAATGTAATAAGGCATAATTCCGCCCAATCCCCATATTATACAGTAAATTAACATAGCCCATTTCTTTTGAACCTTAGCCCCTGTCAATATGAACGGTAAGGCTAAAAATAAGCTTTGCACAATCGGTGAAATTAAAATTGTATATGGTGTAAATAAAAAAGGCATCGGTATTAAGTACATAAATAAAATTCCCAATACCGAAAAAGCCGCTACCAATACTAAATCTTTTACCGTCAATTTGTTATCCATTTTATTCCTCCTAGAATTAAAAATGTGTATACAGATATATACATCAAAGACAATATATAATCGGTGATTTTGAAATCAACCTCCGTCAATAATGTTCTTTTTTTGCCTATTATCATGCCTTTGGTTTCAATCCCTAAAGATAAATTTTCCGCACTTCTGATTAGACTAAAAACAGTCGGTACGATTATGAACTCCCAAATATGCACCGGATTTTTATTTTTAATCAGCTTTCTGGTTTTAAGACTCATATAAGATATGGAAAAGTCATACCTCATTGCCGGAAATAATCTTATGAATGCTATAATCGGTATGAGAATATAGTCTGTCAGCTTTGCCTTTTCCAATGCTTCTATAATTGTTATAAGGTTTGTATTAACCGTTAAATTCTTCAGTGCATAGCCGCATATCATACCTCTTATAATAAAAATCTCAATAAAAGCTTGATAATATAAAGGACAGAATGCCTTTAGCTTACTTATTACAAAATAGCTGACTGCCATTTTTATTGAAAGCATATAATTTTTATTAAATAAAAATACTATAGCTGCTACCCCCATTAGATATATAGAGCTTTGTTTTGACGGATAGAAAAATATCGCATTGGCAACTGAAAAAAACACAATCAAATTGACAATCGGATTAATGTTTGAGTATTCTATCTTTTTTCTTTCTATATTATATTTGAGCTTTATTTTTTTTACGGATTTCAGCTTGCCTATCATCTCGGTAAAGTCATATTGATTATTAATAACGCTATGTGTAGCTACATTTCCATTTTCCAAGAGAACATATTCATCAGCAACTTTTGATAAAAGTTCTAAATCATGAGAAATTATTATTATAAACCTTCCTTCATTGCTAATGTGCGATAAAGAAGTAATAGAAGTGTAAAAAATTTTGCCGTTCCTATCCGGCACTTAGGGCTGTGTCGGATAGGTCAGGCGTTAGGCTTCCGGCAAGTCTATCTTGCCGACAAAGCTGTAATAAATCTCAATG
>JBHAFN010000157.1:0-6456 GCA_041856105.1 Bacillota bacterium | reverse complement strand
GGAAAGCCATGGGAGTCTTGATTTTAAGGAATCGATTAAGCTGCCGTCAACCTTTTCTTCTTCATCAAGTCCGGCTAAACGGTGAATATCCTCCGTTGTTTCTTCTTTAATGATATTTACCACATCGTCGATAGTAATTACTCCTTTTATGATATTGTTATCATCTACAACCGGCAACATCATATAATTATATTTACTGAATACATTGGCTACCGCTTCCTGATCGTCGTTGACATTCACCGTTAAAACGTTTGTGTTGGTGATGTCGGCCAAATATGTATCAAAATTGGAAGAAATGATATTTCTTAATCCCACAACCCCTTTTAAATAATCGTTGTCATCTACAACGTATAAATAATAAGCTATTTCCGCATCCATTACGTTTTCTTGAAGAAATTTTATTGTATCATAAACGGTTAAATTTTCTTTCAAACTGATAAATTCGGTCGCCATTAATCCTCCGGCCGTATTGGAAGGATATTTCAATAAATCACTAATTTCTTCCTTTTCTTCCGTATCCAGTTTGGATAAAACTTCTTCCTGTTCATTGTGATTTAATTGTTTGATAAAATCCGTGATTTCATCGGAACTCATTTCCTGCAGAATTTCTTTTTGGCGATTGCTAGAAAATTTTTCTAAAAAATCATATCTGTTTTTATTATCGACCTCGTCTAATAATCGGGCGATTGTTAAAACGGGAAGACGGTTTAATATTTTTGATGCCTCTTCTTCGCTTGCTTCTTGAATAATATGCAATAAATCAACAGGGTGGATAAACTCTATTTCATTATCAAATACTTCATCGGACGCATCCAGCAATATCTTTTTTATGTTTTCTGAATATATTTTGTTTTCCATGGTTATTTCTCCTGTTTTTTCATTTTGTCATTATATGAATAAATACACCCGCAATATTCCTGACGATACATATTGTGTTCTCTGGCTATTTGATTGCCTTTTTCCAATCCCTGTTTTTTCTTAAAATCACTGTAGAAATATTTTGTGTTAGGATATTTTTTTTCAAGCTGACCGCCTATTTCATTCAATTTTTGACTGTTCTTATGTCTTGAAATGGTCATGATGGTCGTGTAGTATTCATAACCGTTTTTTGATGCATAACGATAGCCTTCATTCATTCTTACCCGATAACAGGTAAAACATCGTTCTCTTCCTTCCTTCATCTCTCCGAATACACTTAAAATCTTATTGTGTTTTTCGTTATCATACGGAGGAATAATTAACTTTACATCAGGATGATCGCTGTCTAAAAATGCCTTTAATTCATTTAACCTTTGATGATACTCGCTTAAAGGATAAATATTGGAATTATTATAATATATCGTCACTTTAAAGTGAGCGGTAAGAAATTCTAAAGGAAAAGCGCTGCACGGTCCGCAACAGGCATGAATTAAAATACTCGGTTTATAATCCAAGGTTTTAATTTTTTCAATTTCTTCCATACTTTTATCATAATAATTTATTTTATTCATTGTTTATAAACATCGCATCTCCGAAAGAGAAGAAACGATACCTTTCTTTTATTGCTTCAGCATAGGCTTTGAAAATTAGATCCTTACCGGCGAAAGATGAAACCATCATTATTAAAGTGGATTTCGGCAAATGAAAATTTGTGATAATACAATCCGTTGCCTGCCATTTATAACCCGGATAAATAAAAATATTTGTTTCACCGCTACATTCTTTAAAAGTTTGATGTTCATTATATATCGTTTCTAAAGTTCTTGTAGTGGTGGTACCTACCGTAATAATCCTTCTGTTTTCTTTTTTGGCGGTATTTAATATGTCGGCTGTATCCTTGGACATCATATAAAACTCGCTGTGCATATGATGTTCTTCCACATTTTCGCTGTCAATCGGTTTAAAGGTTCCTAAGCCGACATGCAGGGTAATATCGCAAACGGTTACTCCTTTTGCTTCAAGCTTTGCAAATATTTCATCGGTAAAATGTAAGCCGGCCGTAGGGGCGGCGGCACTACCGTTAATTTTAGCATATACGGTTTGGTATTTGTTTTTATCAACCAATTTTTCTTTAATATAAGGAGGTAAAGGAACATTTCCCAATCTTTCCAGCACTTCTAAAAAAACGCCGTCATAAATCATTTTCATCATTCTGATGCCTTTATCTTTTACCTCAACGCATTTGGCTTTTAATTCTCCGTTATTAAAAGTAATAACCGTATTTAACTTTACCACTTTGGCATTACCGATTAAACATTCAAATATGTCTCCGTATTGTTTCAACAACAATAATTCGACATGTGCATTGGTTTCCTCCTTTGTCCCGAACAGTCTTGCCGGAATTACTCTGGTGTTGTTTCTAACCAAAACATCACCTTTTTTAAAATAATCGACAATATCATAAAAGTGCTTATGTTCTAAAGTTTTACTGTTTTTATGGACAATCAGCAATCTGCTGTTTGATCTTTCTTCTTCAGGATGTTGGGCTATCAATTCTTTCGGTAATTCAAAATTAAACTCATCAGTTTTCATCAGAATCCCCTTTCATCGAATTTTAATGTTTTGTAAACTTCTTCTTTATATTCTAAGAAGCGATCTTCTTTAATTGCTTTTCTGATTCCTTCCATAAGATTTAATAGAAATCTTAAATTATGAATTGAGCATAGACGATCGCCCAATCCCTCGTTGCATCTGAAGAGATGATTTAAATATGCTTTGGTAAAGTTTTTACATGTATAACAATCACATTTAGTATCTAAAGGAGTAAAATCTTCTTTATAAGTGGCTTTTTTTATGTTTATTCTGCCTTCTCCGGTCATTAAAGTGCCATGTCTTGCAATACGGGTAGGAAGGACACAGTCAAACATATCTACGCCTCTTTCCACTCCCTCAAATAAATCATTGACCGCACCGACTCCCATCAGGTATCTTGGCTTGTCTTCGGGTAAATGTTTAATGGAAAAATCAATCATTTTATACATGGTTGCCTTATCTTCCCCGACGGATGTTCCGCCGATGGAATAGCCGTCAAAATTCATTTTGACTAATTCTTTGGCACAATGCTCTCTTAAATCTTCATATTCGCCGCCTTGCACAATTCCAAATAAGGCTTGGTTAGGATTTCTATGGGCGTTTAATCCTCTTGAAGCCCATCGCAGAGTTCTTTCCACACTTGTTTTGGCATATTGATAATCGGCCGGATAGGGGATACATTCATCAAATGACATAATAATATCCGCTCCGATTTGATTTTGCAGACTGATTGATTTTTCCGGAGATAAAAATAATTTGTCGCCGTTTAAATGGGAGCGAAAGGTTACTCCTTCTTCACTTATTTTTCTGTGCTTGGATAAAGAGAATACTTGAAAACCGCCGCTGTCGGTTAGCATCGGACCGTTATAATTCATAAATTTTTGTACTCCGCCCGCTTTTTCCACGATATCGGCTCCCGGTCTTAACCATAAGTGATAGGTATTGGATAAGATTATTCCCGAACCTATTTCTTTTATTTCTTCCGGAGATAAGAATTTTACGGTCGCAAGGGTTCCGACCGGCATAAAAATAGGAGTTTCCACATTTCCGTGTAAAGTTTCTATAATTCCACATCTGGCTTTGGAGTCTTTACATTTGTGGGTTATATTGAATTTAAATTTTTTCACTGTTAATCACCTATAATAGTATATCACTACTTAGTAAAATTATTTAACTAAGTACAATTGATGTTATAATATTTTTATGAAAAGTAAAATTATTAAACAAAGAAATATTCCCGCTTATCCTTTGGTGTTTAAAACGGTCAGAGTAAAACCTATATTGTTTTTATTTGTGGTTGTAATCGTAGGGATGTTTTTTATCTTATTTAATAATGAGTTGGCATTAATCGGAGTTTTGATGGTCGGGGCGGGGTTATTTTGTTTGCTTGTTTTGCCTGATGTAAAGATAATAGAATATACGGAAGAGTATATTATCGCATATAATTGCAGAGAAAAAGATGAATGTAAGTTGATATATTGGGAAGATATTTTAAATTGGCAATATAAGTGGCGTACGGATAAGGATGAATTGATTATAGAATTGAAAGATCATAATATCGAAGTGATTGATTCCTATAAAAAATCGACAATTGTTCCTTATTTTAAAAAATTTGCGGCTGATAAAGAAAAGAGCAGAAAGGGTAAATCATGAGGGATGTTTTTTTGGTTGAGGAAGACGAATTTGATGAATTGAGTATATTTTTTTCTATTTTTTCAGACAGTACAAGATTAAAAATCATTAATGTTTTATTTAATCGTGAGCTTTGTGTGGGTGATATAGCCAATCAGTTAAATATGTCGCATTCGGCTATTTCTCATCAATTGGGTACTCTTAAGAGAACAAGGTTGGTTAAGTCTAAAAAAGTCGGGAAAAGTGTATTTTATGCATTGGCTGATGAACATATAGAGAGTATTTTCAGAATGGCTTATGAGCATATCAAAGAATAATTGAAAATTATTTCACGATTTCTTTCTTTATTTACATTTATTGAAACTTTGTTATAATAGATGACATATGAGGTAAAATAAATGAATTCATTTGAAAACAATGCCTTTTTTTGGCAAAAACTTGATACATTATTTCTGTCCAGTCAACTGATAATCAGTAAAGAAAAGGGTGCCTGTCATCCTCAATATCAAAACCTTATTTATCCGGTAAAATACGGAAGATTAGTCGGTACAAACGGAGGTAACAGCGAGGTCAGCGTATTTAGAGGGTCACTTTTGTCCGATAAGGTGGGCGCGGCTGTTATAGCTGTAGATATATTAAAGAAAGAATTGGATATAAAATTATTGTCGGGTTGTACCGAGGAAGAAGAAGATTCGATTTTAAGATTTTTAAATCAAACAGATTTTCAAAAGACGGTTATTATTAGAAGAGGTACTGAACTTCCTTCTTGGGCGATGACTGATTAGACCATTTTAAAAGGTCTTTTTTTGTGGTATAAATAGAGAATGATAAAAAAACGTATAAAAGTTGTCAAAATGGGGATTAACGGAGAGGGTATCGGTTATTTGGATAATAAGCCTGTTTTTATCGAGAAAGCTTTACCTGAGGAAGTTGTGGAGGTTGAAGTTAAAAGCAGGCACGAAAAATTTATTAAGACCGAGGCAATCAGAATAATCGAAAAATCGAAAAACAGAGTTGCGGCTAAATGTAAATATCAGACAAAATGCAGCTGTCCTTTAATGATTTTAGAGTATAATGAGCAACTAAAATATAAGAAATTATTGTTGGAAGAAGCGTTATATAAATATGCGGGTATTCAAAAAGATAAGATTTCCGATGTAATAGCAAGTGGCAGCATATTTCATTATCGTAATCAGTGTAAACTTCCCATCGGTTATAAAGGGACTTTATATAGCGGTTTATATATGCCGAACAGTAATGTTTTATTGAATATTGATGAGTGTCTGGTTCATGATGAAATTATTGAAGAAGTTAAGACAAATATCATGGATATTTTAAGAAGGCATAAAATCAGAACGTATGATTCAAAGTGTAGAACGGGATTAAAATATTTGATTATTAGAAGTATTTATAAAAGAACACAGGTTTGTTTTGTGGGTGGAAATGATACTTATAGTAAAGAGTTGATAGATGACGTCTTGAACGTTAATACGGTAGTTTCCTTATATCAAAATATTAATACAGGTAAAAAAAGTGTGGAAATATTTGGGAATAAAGATATTCATTTGGGCGGTAGTAAATATTTGGAATTTATCATGAATGATTTGAAGGTCAGTCTTTTACCTAAGGCTTTCTTTCAGCTGAATACCGTTGTTGCAAGCAGGCTTTATGGCTTAGTTAAAGATTTAATTAAACCTTGTGATGTTTTGGTTGAAGCTTATTGCGGGGTTGGGGTCATGTCTTTGATGTTAAAAGATAAGGCTGAACAAATCATCGGTATTGAGAGTGTTAAAGAAGCTGTTGAAAATGCGAAAATGAATGCGTCGGCAAATAATATTGATAATGTTGAGTTCAGATGTAATGATGCGGCTATGGAATTGAATAAGATTGATAAAATCGATTGTTTGGTGGTTGATCCTCCTCGCAGCGGTTTGAGTGAGGAAATGATTAATGTGATAATAAAAAAGGAGATTAAACAACTGATTTATGTTTCGTGTAATCCGGCGACATTAGGTAAGAATTTAAATACTTTAAAGAAACATTATAAAATTATAAAGATTATTCCTTTTGATATGTTCAGTCATACGGCGCATGTAGAGACGGTCGCATTATTGTCCAAACTTAATGTCGATAAGCATATAAGTGTTGAAGTAGAGCTGGATGAACTTGATTTGACAAGTGCGGAGAGCAAAGCTACTTATGAGCAAATTAAAGAGTATGTACTGGAGAAATTTGGATTTAAGGTTTCTACATTGTATATCGCACAAGACAAAAAGAAATGTGGTATAGAGCTGAGAAAGAATTATAATAAGT
>JBHAFN010000156.1:0-2672 GCA_041856105.1 Bacillota bacterium | reverse complement strand
TAGTTTTTTCATTTGTTTTACCTCGACTTTATTTTATTACAAATTTTTAAACTTGATAAGCTTTAATTGAATGGATTATAATCTATTTTAAGAGGTAAGATATGAATAAAAAACCGATAGAAAATAAGGCTTTAAAAGCCGCAATTCAAAAATTGAAAGACTCACCGAGCAAGGAAACCGAAATTGCTTTTTTTGAAGAATTTAAAAATACAAAAGTAATCGTACCCGTTAAGTTTAAACCGCAACCTAAAACGGATAAGCACAATAATCTTGTTTTAAGCAAGAATGTGGAAATAAATTTTCTGTTAATTAACGATGTAAATAAAAAGAGTTATTATCCGGCTTTTTTGGATTTCGAATCATTTAATAATTGGAAGAAGGGTAATAAGGAAATTTATAATATCGCTTTTGATTATAAAGGATTTTATAACCTGTTAAACGAAAAAAATAATGTGGCTGTCGGAGTTGCCTTGGATCCTTTCGGATTAAATATTATTTGTAATAAATCTTTAATTAATAAACTAAATCAGCCTGAAACAAATAAAACTGAAGAAAAGCCTTTAATAAGCGATCCTAAAGTTTATCCGACTTCCATGGTAAATGCTTTGTATGACTGCTGTGTTAAAAATAATGATATCAATAAGGCTTATCTTAAGAGTTTCGTTTATCCGCATAAAATGGCTTTTGGTATTATTGTAGATAAAAAGGGTAGTGATGAAATTTTTAAAGAGCTGGAAAATGTCGCTTTACCTTTTAGTAAAGGAATTGAGTTGGTATTTGTCAATATTGACGATGAAATTGTTAAAAACGGTCTTAAAGCACATGACGTACCGTTTTATGAAAGGTAATTATGATACGAGAAATAAATAAAAATTTAATTAATACCGAAAAACTTTTAATCGAAGATGAAAATTTAAGCTATATCGGGAATAAAGATTATTTTTTGGCTTATCATAATAATAAGCTTGTGTCCGTAATAGATAATGACGAGGTTTTTAATTACTATGTCATGCTTATGTATTTTGAAGGATATAAAAACATAGAGGCTTTATGTCGAAAAGAACATTTGCATTATTATAAATCTTTAGGTTTTAATGAAAAAGAAATGTTTGATGAATTTTATTTAATGAACATCAAGGTTAATCAAAAGATATTAGGTTTTAAAGTTGAGGTTATCATCGATAAACCGATAGGAACCATTCATGCCTATTTACCGGATACCGTTTATGAGATAAACAGCGGATATATTGTGTTTTCGGATTATTTTCAAGAGGTTTATGTAGTTAATGAGGATAAAATTTTAAAAGAATTTACCGGTTATGTTATCGCCATAATAACTTATAAAAACAGTGATACTTCCAGATGGATTGTACATAATTCCTTAAAATACGATAAACAGACCGTAATCAATGAAATCGGTCATTTAGAGATGAATATTGATTTGGAAATAGAGTGGTATAATGACAAGTAAAATTAAAAGGGCGTTATATTTATCTTTTCCGGTTTTTTTAGGATATGTTTTTTTAGGGATTGCTTTTGGAGTATTACTCAGTAAAGCGGGATACAATACTTTTATCGCTTTTATTTCTTCGTTATTAATTTATGGCGGTAGTATTCAGTTTGCCTTAATCGCTTTTTTTAAGGATAATACGCCGTTATTTACCATAATATTTATGACTTTATTAATTAATTCCAGACAAATATTTTATGGAATTTCTTTATTGAAGGAATATGCGGATATGGGAAAGTTTAAGCCTTATATGATTTTCAGTCTTACCGATGAAACCTATGCCTTGGTTGTCGGTTTAAAGGATAAAGAAGATAAACTGACTTTGTTTTTTATTTCGCTGTTTAATCATTTATATTGGATTTTCGGCAGCGTTTTGGGAAGTATAATAGGCAATGTGCTAAATTTTAATTCCAAAGGGATTGATTTTGCGATGACGGCTTTATTTGTAACAATCATGGTGGAACAATATGAAAATTATAAAGATCATTTTGCCTTTTATACCGGATTGTTTTGCGGAGTAGTTTGTTTGCTTATTTTTAAACCGGATAATTTTATTTTCCCGGCTTTGATATCTACCGTAGCAATATTGTTATGGAGGAAAAAAAAATGATTTATTTAATTATTTTTATCGTCGCATTGGTAAACTTATTTACAAGAGCGTTACCGTTTATTGTTTTTAAGGATGCCAAGCTCCCTTTATGGGTGATCAGACTTGGAGAAACATTGCCTCCTGCCATAATGATTATTTTAATTATTTATTGTATTAAATATATTAATTTAACCTCCTATAATTACGGCTTGCCTGAATTGCTTTCCATAGCGGGGATTATTATCGTTCATAAATTAAAAAGAAATATATTGCTTAGTATAATATTAGGAACGGGTTTATACATGTTTCTTGTTCAAGCGGTATTTGGATAAAAGACTTATTATAATTGTTGTTTAACCCTTTTATACTTAATGGATGTTCAATGTTTTCACTACATCCTTTTTTTATTCACTTAAAGTTCATATTTCTATCATTTTAAATACAAATAAGTTCGATATTATTTAATCACTCCAAGGAGGAAAGAGATATGGCTAAGTATAACGAAAAGTTCAACAGAATTGAAAAGAAATATTTATTGAAGCGTAATCAGGCGATAGATTTAATTAATTTAAT
>JBHAFN010000155.1:0-2766 GCA_041856105.1 Bacillota bacterium | reverse complement strand
TTTGTAAATTATGATTATCGATGAATTTTTGATGTGATTTAATGCTGTCCTTACTTATACCGATTACTACGGCATTTTTTTCTTCATATTGCGGTTTTAAATCGGTGAAGGCGCATGCTTGTGAGGTACATCCCGGTGTATTGTCTTTCGGATAAAAATATAAAACTACTTTTTTTCCTAAAAAATCATTTAACGAGTGTTTATTACCTTTAGAGTCTTCCAATGTAAATAAAGGTGCTTTAGTATTAATTTTCAACATGAATTTTTTCTCCTTTATCAAGATTATCCGCAATTTTATGCTTTAAAGCAATTAATATACTTATTTCTTTTGTAAAAGGATACGATCATTTACAAGAACGTCACCGCTGGCTTCCTCAAACTTTTTTAATAAATCATCGACGGTAAGCTTGGCCTTTTCTTCATTGCGTACATCATATATTATTTGACCGTCATACATCATAATCAATCTGTTTCCTATAGTTATAGCATCTTTCATATTATGAGTAATCATCAAGGCGGTCAGTTTTTCTTTTTCAATAATTTCTTGGGTTAAATTCAATACCTTCAAAGCGGTTTTGGGATCCAATGCGGCGGTATGTTCGTCCAACAATAAAATTTTAGGACGCTGCAAGGTGGCCATCAGTAAAGTTAAAGCCTGTCTTTGTCCACCGCTTAACAAACCGACTTTCGCATTTAATCTTTCTTCCAAATTTAAGCCTAAAGATTTTATCAGATTATAGAAATACGTTTTTTCTTCTTTGGTTATGCCCCAATTTAAGGTTCTTGTTTTACCGCGGCGATTTGCCAAGGCGAGATTTTCCTGAATTTCCATATCCGCCGCCGTGCCTCGCATCGGATCTTGGAATACTCTGCCGATGTGCTTGGCTCTTTTGTATTCTTCAAGTTTGGTAATGTTTTCGCCATCTAGTAAGATAGTACCGGTGTCAACGGGATAAACTCCGGCAACCATGTTTAATATAGTGCTTTTACCCGCTCCGTTTCCTCCGATGATCGTACAGAAATCACCTTCATATAAAGTGAAGTTAACATCTTTTAACACTTTGTTTTCATTAATCGTGTTGGGATTGAACGTTTTACTGACGTTGACGATTTCCAACATTTTTTTCATAGCTGTTCACCTTCACTCTCCGGTTTGGATTTAAATTTGCTTGGTTTATCCAGTAAAATAGGGAAGTATAGGGCAATGGCGACAATTAAGGCGGTGAACAGCTTTAAATCATCGGTATTTAAACCGAGCTGTAAAACAACCGCAACGGCAATTCTATATAGAACGGAACCGATAATAATCGCCAACAGTCTGATGGCGAAGTTGGTTCCTTTGCGCATCGTTACTTCTCCGATAATAATACTGGCCAGTCCGATCACAATGGCTCCCTGTCCCATTTTTACATCGGCATAGCCTTGCGATTGAGCAACTAACGAACCTGATAAAGGAACTAATGCGTTGGCAAACATCAAGCCCAAAATTTTCGTTTTATTGGTATCCACGCCCAACGATCTAACCATATGTTCATTAGAGCCGGTAGCTCTGATGGCTGAACCGATTTCCGTGCCGAAAAACCAATAAATAATCAAGATTAATATAAGGGTTATAATCAATCCCACCGCTATGGTGGCGGTGTTGTTGTTTAAACCCGCTTTTATAAAAGGTTCAAAAATGTTGGCGTATTTTAAAAGGGGAGTGTTACTTCTGCCCATAATTCTCAGGTTAATCGAATATAGACTGAGTTGAGTTAAAATACCGGCAAGAATAGCGGGTATTTTAGCTTTGGTGTGTAAAATGCCGGTAATAAGTCCCGCTAAAGCTCCGGAAACGACGGCCGCCATAATACATAAAAGCGGATTGACGTTATTGACGATTAAGCCGGCAAAAACACATCCTCCCGTCGCAAATGAACCGTCAACCGATAAATCGGCAATGTCCAGTAATCGATAGGTAATATAAATTCCTAAAGCCATTATGCCCCAAAGGACACCTTGGCTTAACGCCCCGAAAATCGCTAAAAATATACTGTTGAGCATTCCCATATTATTCTACAGTTTCCGCATTGCTTAATATTTTTTCACTGAGGGTTATTCCCAATTGTTCAACAACGGTTTTATTGACGTATAATTTACATTCTTCACTTGGCAAATATTCAATAGCCATTTTAGAGATGTCTTCTCCGTTTAATACTTTTATGGCCATTTCTCCGGCTTTATATCCAAGATTGTAATAGTCGATACCGTAGGTGGCTAAACCGCCGTTTTCTACCATACCAACTTCTCCGACAATTACCGGAAGGTTATTTGCGTTAGTGATTTGAGTAACGTTTGCCATGGATTCGGCTAATAAATTATCGGTAGGAACATAAATCGCATCCACTTTACCGATTAATGATTCCACAACGGCTTGAATGGCGGTGGAATCGGAAACGGTCGCTTCGCTATATTCCAGTCCTAAGGATTTAATATAATTTTTGGCGATATCGGCTTGGAAGATGGAATTTTCTTCCGAACCGGTATATAATACGGCGATATTGTTTACATCGGGTAAAATTTCGATTAACAAATCGATTTGTTCTTTTACCGGGGTCAAGTCGGAAGTGCCGCTGACATTGGTGTTTGGAAGTTCGTTTGATTCAACCAGACCGCTGGAAAAAGGATCGGTAACCGAAGTTATGATAATCGGAATATCTTCGGTTTTAGCCGCCACCGCTTGAGCGGCAGGGGTGGCATTGGCAAAAATAAGATCAACGTTTGCGT
>JBHAFN010000154.1:0-2878 GCA_041856105.1 Bacillota bacterium | reverse complement strand
GTTTTACAATTTCATCGTTAACCTGATTACTTCAGTCATATTACCTATATTGGGTTTTATTAAATTGAGTTTGTTTTTAGGCTTATACGGCAGCAGCGTAAACGGTTTTCAAGTTACCATTGCTCAAGTCATTACTTTTTTAAATGTGTGCGAGATAGCTTATTCTTTAGCCCTCAGGCAGCTTTTATTCAAACCGCTTGCTGAAAATGATCGTGATTCGGTTTTAAGAATTTATTACGGAGCGAAGAGGGTATTCAACATTACCGGAATTATTGTGGTAGGATTATCATTTATCTTATCTTTTGTCTTTCCGTTTTTTGCCAAATCGCCGTTTAATTATGTTGAAACGGTAGGAACATTCTTGGTTTTAGCTTTGCCTTATGGCATATCTTATTTTATGATGGGCGCAAATTTAGTAATTATCGCCGATCAAAAAGAATATAAAATAAACATTTGGATTCAGACTTTTGCGATATTAAGAATGATTTTAATGATTGTAATAATTTTGATGAAACAATCTTTCTTTTATACTTTGGTCATTGAAGGTTTAAATATTCTGATTGCCAATTTTGTCGCAAGAAAGATTGCCTTGAAGAACTATCCTTGGTTAAAAGAAAAGACGTCAACACACGATAATACTTTTCTGGATAATTCTAAATACACAATTATTCAAAGACTTTCCACTTTAGCTACCAATAATACGGATAATATAGTTATTTCAGTGTTTTTGGGTTATGCAATGTCGGGGGTATATGCCGTTTACAGCTATTTGAATGAATTTGTATATAAGATTGTCAACAGTGTAATCAGTTCCACTTTAAACAGCTTCGGCAATTTATTTAATGATGCCAAGGCGGATTCCTATAAGGTTTTTACGGAGTTTTTTAACTTTGCCAGTTTTATCGGAAGTATTGTTTCCGTCTGTATATTTGTGGTAATGGATCAATTTATTCCCATTATTTTAAAACGCACGGAAATAGAAACGGTGCCTTTGATTATTGTGTTGATGTTTGCGATTAATATTTTTTATCTGACCATCAGAGAGCCGATAATTATTTCCAGAGACGCAAACGGATTGTTTAGGAACGCTAAAAACAACGCTTATTTGCTTGCCGTATCTAAGGTTGTATTATCGATAATTTTGATAAATTTTTGGGGAATTGCCGGAGTTCTGGCAGCTACTTTGATTACCAACTGGGTAGTTGATTTCTTATATAATCCTAAACTTGTTTACGATAAGGTATTTACCTTAAAGGTGAATTTATATTATAAAATGGTGTTTTCCCGATTTTTAATTGCCGTATTTATCGGAATGGTGAGCTATTTTATATGGAACAAAAATATTATGTTCATCACTGCCGGTACGATTAATTTCTTATTTAGTTGTATAGTTTTGGGAATATGGGTCAGTTTAACCTTATTTGTAATTTATTTTATTTCTTATGTTTCTTTCAGAAACCTGATCAAGAGAATTTTAGGTTTGTTTAAACGTCATTATCGAAAAGTGGGGTAATTATGAAAAGAAAATTATTGGGCTTGGTTATTTTAATATTAACTTCCTGCACGACTGAGCAATCTTTAAGTCTAAGTAAGAATGCCGACGGAGATTTGTTATGGAGTAAGGATGCCTTTAATAATGAAATATTGAACAGCGACATCATCTTGAATGATGAATACAGTATTTCTTTGTGGTATAAAGGATATTCCAATAAAACGGGCAGTAAGATATTGACATTGGGTGATGATGAAAATTACATTGAATTAATCACTTCCGGGTATGACGGTAAATATTACAGCGGATTAACTTTATATGATGATAATGATAACTGGGTTGTTTCCGAAGGAAAAGATACGCTTAAGAGTAATCGGTTTAATTATGTGGTAATTAATGTAAAGAACGATAATGCCGAAATATATTTAAACGGAAAGCTTGTTCAAAGCGGGAAAATAAGCAATGACATAAAGGCTGATAATATTATCGTCGGTAAAGATAACCAAGGATTTTACAGCGATTTATTTGTTAAAAACAGGGTATTGAATAATAAAGAAATTACGGGAGGCTTTAATGAGAAATATCCGGCGGTGTTGCTTGATACCGTAAATATTGTTGAAGCGGACGATTTGATACATGATTATTGGGTGGACGGTTATGAAATAGAGGGGTATCCGGTTACATGGACAAGCGATAATCAGGAGATTATTGATTATCGGGGAGTTATTATGAAAGAGGTTGAGGAAGATACCTTAGTTAAACTTACCGCCGATTTAAAGATTAACGGATATACGGCAAGTAAAGTGTTTGAGGTATTTGTCAGAAGCAACACGGATGAAAGATTGTTAATTAGAGATAGCCGAACAATCAGTAATTATTTGGATAGAGTGATGTTTAATAATAGCGCATTACCTTCCGTATTGACAAACGGTTCTTCAATAGAATATGAGGTTACAGGCAATGCCTATATTGAAAATAATCGTTTAATTAAATCAGGAGCGGCAGATAAAGAAATAATAAAGCTTAAAGCGATTATCTCCAAAGGGGAATTTAAAGCGGAAAAAGAATATGAAGTTATTTTGATGGATGAAATCGGCGGCTATATTATGGCTTATTTTAACGGTGAGCTTGAAGAAGAAACGGGATATTTGGCTTATAGTGAAGACGGTTTAAATTGGATTAAGCTGCATACGGCAATTACCACCGACTTGGGAAGTAAAAGAATCAGAGATCCGTTTATTTCCAGAGATAAAAACGGCAATTTTATGTTGGTTGCGACCGAAGGGTTCGACAATCCCAACATTTATATTTTCGAAAGTGATGAATTGTTGGATTTTAATCGTCAAAATCTTGTTCAGCTTGCCTATTATGATGAAGGCTTGCGGT
>JBHAFN010000153.1:0-4463 GCA_041856105.1 Bacillota bacterium | reverse complement strand
CTGCGCATAATTGAAGGATCTTCTCTTTCCGCTTTGGTCATACTTTGAATAATGGCTCTGGTTTTTTTAATTTGCTTATCGGCTTCGCTGTCATTAATATTGCCGGCTAAATTGGACATGCCCGGAATCATTTTCAACAACCCGCTGATTGAACCTAGTTTAGTGGTTTGTTCCAATTGAAACAACATGTCATTCATTGTAAACTTGCCTTCCAACATCCTTTGAGCGCTTTTTTCCGCCTCTTCCATGTCCAGTTTTTCTTGGGCATGTTCCACCAAAGAAACGATATCCCCCATTCCGAGAATACGATCAGCCATTCTTTCCGGATAGAAGATGTCCATATCATCAATCTTTTCTCCTTGACCGACAAACTTAATCGGAACCTGAGTTATCGATTTAACCGATAATACACCCCCGCCTCTGGAATCACCGTCGAATTTAGTAACTACCAATCCGGTAATCGGTAATTGTTCATAAAAGCTTGAGGCAACATTAACGATATCCTGACCGGTCATGGCGTCTACCGATAATAAAATTTCATCGGGAATAATTTTATCGTTAATTTGTTTCAATTCATTCATCAATACTTCATCAATATGCAGTCTTCCCGCCGTATCGATTAAAACCGTATCATAATCATTTTCCTTGGCATATTCCAAGGCTTTTAAGCTTGTTTCTACGGCATTTACGTTTGAACCCAAACTAAATACCTCTATGTTGATCGATGCCCCCAAAGTCTTCAATTGTTCTATGGCTGCCGGTCTTACAATATCTCCCGCCACTAAAAGCGGTTTTTTCCCAAGCTTGTTTTTTAGAATATTGGCAATCTTGGCGATGCTGGTTGTTTTACCCGTACCCTGTAACCCGACCATCATCACTACGGTAATTCCCGAGTCCTTAAATTTAATACCTTCCTGTTCATCACCCAATAATTTGATTATTTCATCATGAACAATTTTAACAACCATTTGTCCGGGATTAACGCTTTCAATCACATCAATCCCTTTAGATTTTTCTTTAACGCTTTCCAAGAAATTTTTTACTATTCGATAATTAACATCCGCTTCCAACAAGGCAAGTCTTATTTCTTTAAGCATGCCCTCCATATTGTCATCGGTCAATCTTCCTTTACCGGTAATATTTTTAAACGCCTTATTCAGCCTTTCACTTAACGAATCAAATGCCATATGATACTCCCTTCAATAACATATAATATCTTAACATAAAAATAGCCCGTTTGAGCTATTCAGTTACATTTTCGATTCTCGGTGAAATAAAAGACACTTTTTCGGCAATTATTTCGGCGTTATAAAAGGTTTTGTTTTTATCGGTTTCATACACGCTGGCCTGCAGTCTGCCCTTTACGGCAATGATGCTGTTTACAACGCAGACGTCAAGACATGTTTCCGCTATGCCCTTCCAAAGCGTTACCTGAAACAAATCACTTCCTAAAGTACCGTCGCTGTTTCTGAAATTACGATCCACTTCCAATAATAATGTAGCTACCGTATTGCCGTTGTTGGTAGTTTTTGCTTTGGGCAATTCTTTTACCCTGCCCACTAATACACATTGATTTAACATAAAATCCTCCTTGCAAGAGGATTATCTAAAATATTTTCGTTAAATACAAACGCTTAAATTTGTATGTTTTTCCCAAAATATACAAATTCAATCTATATAAACTTACCCTTATTATTCATTTACCGCATTTTTTATAACCGTCAGACAATTGTTGGAAAAATCGAGGTTATTTATAAATTCAAAACATTCTTCAGCCGTAATATCACTGATCATATTTAAATTTTCAAACAAAGACACCCCGTTATAGTACTCTCTAAAATAGGCGACACTCATATTCTCCGGTCGGTTAAAACCTCTGATTAACTGTCCCAAGTTTCTGTTTTTTAACATTTTTAAGGTTTCTTCATCAAGATAAGTCTTTTTAAAATTTTCCAATTCCTTTAAAATAAATTCCTTAAAAGCTTGCGGATTTTCATTATGGTCATTAAACAGCAAATAGCTGTGCCCTTTACCTAAATCTTCCTCAAAAGAAAAATATGAAGTAATCCTTTTTTCATCAATCCAAGTTTGATATTTCGGATTTAAACCGGAAAAATACGCTTCAAGGGATAAATTAAACATCCAATCCTTTTTTACTCTTTCAAAGTCGTTTTCATCGATTACCGGAAGCTTAATACCTAAACAACACTTAGTTTCATTAATATCCATCTTTATTTCTTTATAAGCATCTTTTACGTTTAAAGGTTCATCATCATAAACGGTTTTAATCTCACTAAACGGTTTAAAACGCTTTTTATTTTGGTTGTTTTTAATAATATCGATTATTTTTTGAGGATCCTGATGTGTAACCACAACTACAAGCATATTGGAAGGATGATAGTTAAGGTTATAACAATCTTCCAATGCCTGTTTGCTTATATTGGTTACCGATTTCTCATCTCCACCGATATCGTCTTTTAAAGGATAATAATGATACATTCCCTTAAATGTTTCAAAATAAATTCTGGAATCGGGATTTTGAAGATACATCATTAATTCCTGAATGATAATCCCTTTTTCTTTTTCCACCGATTCTTCGGAAATGTTTAAATCCTGAACGAAATCCAACAATAAGTTTAACGGAACACTTACATCCGCATCACTGGTACTGAAATAATAAACCGTTTCTTTGTAGCTTGTAAAGGCATTAACATTAGCTCCTAAAGTGCTGAATTGACTTAACACATCCCCGTTGGCCGATTCAAATAATTTATGTTCCAAAAAATGAGCTATGCCTTTTTCAAAATGATATGTTTTTCTATCTGCGGTTATCTGATTTATATCAAAACTGCCGAAAGGTGTTCCGAATAAACACGAAGTGGTATTAAACAAAGGTTTATGCCACACAACGATTTTTAAGCCGTTATCACACTTATCTTCATAGTATGTTTCATTAAACTGTTTATATGCAAATTTATTCATCGTAATTCTCCTCACTTTGTTTTAAGATAAAACATACTTTAAGTTCGACATCCTTAAAAACATCCATAATGCTTTCTTTAGTTACATGCTTAATTTTTTCAATACTTTTTTCCAAAGTCAAATCATCATTTATCAAAGTATTTCGATATTCATCCCACATTAAAGATTTAATATTATCTTTACCCTGACGATAAATATTTATATACATTTTCTTGGTAGTTTCTAATAACTCATCATCAAAATCTCCGTTTTTAATACGCTCGACTTGAATTTTAATTAAATCTCTTACCTCATTTAAATTCTTACGGTCGCTTCCCGTAAATATCTTTAAAGTCCCATCATAACCGTTAACTGTTGAAGAAATCATATAACACAAGCTTCTTTTTTCCCTTATTTCCTGAAAAAGCAAAGATGTAGGCAATGTGCCCAATATTCCGTTGGCAATTAACATGGCATGAAAATTATTATCCAAAGATGTTCGTTCAATAGTATATCTTAACTGCAATAATGACTGATTGATCTTTCTTTCCTCAACTTTTTCAACGTATTCTTTTAATTTTGCCTTATATACAAGCTCCTTGTTCGCTTTTCTGCCTTTAAAATTAAGATATTTCGTGCTAAGCTTTATAACTTCCTCTTCAACAACATCGCCAACCACGAAGATATCAACGACATTTTCATTAATTAATTTGTTGTATAAATCAATTACATCTGTAACGTCTATGTCATCCAATCTTTCTACGGTATAGTTAGCCTTAACTTTTAAATACTCTCCGAAAAGAATATCAGCTTTTTTATAAGAATAAGCATTGGGATTGTCTGATTCCGAATTGATAAATAAACGCAGTCTGTCCTTAATTTCATTAAACAATTTTAAAGGATAACTTTTATTAATCCAAAGCGGATTTAATAAAAACTCATAAATATCTTTAAATTGTTTTTCCAGTAAATTGTCTTCACTGACAAACTTGCCGTTGATAACGGAACTTTTGACTTCCAATATTCTCGCTTTACCCTTTACATCCGGAAAAACGCTTAAACGGGCATCATATAATTTAGCCATATGATTTGATACAAGCTCCTTGGTATCGTATAAAGTACACGTATCCTCCAACATATGGGCAAGCAATAACCTTTCCGTTTGATCTTCTTTATCGCTGTTATCCAACAAATCAACATAAATATTTACGTCTTTAAATTTTGTGGTTTGTAAAATATGTAAATGTACATTTTCATTTAAATTAATCGTTTTCATAAAATTATCTCCATATTAAAAACGCTTATAAAATAAGCGCTATCTTTTACCCGAATCGTATATTTCTCCGGCAGCCTTAGGTCCCACCGCCTTACCGCTGAAGACGATTAAGGCAACAACCGTTAAAACATAAGGAATGGCCGCAAAGAATTCCGAAGGCAATAATTTTAATATCGGAATCATACTTGCATAAACTCCAAGAGCCGAAGAAAAACCGAAGAAGATG
>JBHAFN010000152.1:0-3356 GCA_041856105.1 Bacillota bacterium | reverse complement strand
TTCAACAGGCAACTACCAATATGTTGCTTGATGACCGCATCGAAACGATATTTTATGTAGCCAGACCCGAATATTCCTTTTTAAGCAGCTCGGTTGCCAAAGAGGTGGCATATAACGGTGGTGAAATTGGCAAATTTATTCCGGAGGTCATTGTCGAAAGGGTAAAGGAAAAAATTATAAAAAGATGATTAAAATAAATACAGTTGTAGAAGTGATTGTGGACAGACCGTTAGGGAGTTTTCATCCCGAATATAAAGGTTTATATTATCCGGTTAATTACGGATATGTTGAAGGAGTTTATTCTTTGGACAACGAAGAAATTGATGCCTATATTTTAGGGGAGGATAAACCTTTAAAAACATTTAAAGGTAAGGTCATTGCCATAATAAAAAGAAAAGACGATATTGAAGATAAACTGGTGGTTTGTGCTATTGATAAAGATTTTTCCAAAGAAAAAATAATTGAAGAAGTATATTTTATGGAAAGATTTTTTGATTTTGAAGTAATTAAATGAAACGGTCTTTAATGTAATTAATCTTATGGTATTTTGTTTTTTGACAAATGATATAAAATTTTAATTAGGCGTTTTTCAGATTGTTATTTATTAAAAATTATTGTAAGATTTTTTGGTGGGATAACAGGTGATAGAATGAGCGGATTTAAAAGTATAATTAAAAATGAAAAGATTGTATTCATGTTGATTTTTATCGCCATCACCGGCATTATCATCCAATCAGCGGTATTTTATATAGATGGTGATGTGATGTGGCATTATAAAGCGGGAGAATATATTGTCAATAACGGATACATACCTAAAACGGATATATTCAGTTGGCAACAAAATTTAAACTGGATTGCCCATGAATGGCTTTACGATGTAATTTTATATATTTTATATTCTAATTGCGGAATAATCGCCGCCAAAATTTTATTGTGGATTTTTATAATTGTTCCAATTTATATTTCCGTTATTTATAACCATAAAAAGATCATCAATCAATATTTATTTGTTTTGATAAATTTCATAATTTGGGTATTTTTAAGTAAAAACTCGTTTTGTGTAAGGCCTTCAGAAATCAGTGTCATCTTTTTAATGTTATCTTCCATTTTGGTTGTCGAGGATGTCAAATATAAAAAAATACTGTTTTTCATTTACATTGTTCTGGCGGTGAACTTTCATGGCGCAAGTATAGCATCTGTGGTAATTTTACCTGTTTTAGGATTAATAGCGGATATAATTTCTTTTATTGTTAAAAATGATTATCGTAATATGTTATCAAGCATTAAAGAACATTTGGCAATGGCGTTAATCGGGTTTATAGGCAGTTTATTAAATCCATATGGGATACATATTTATCAATATGCGCTAATGATTTCCGGTAAACTTACAAACTATATTTTCGAATTGTTTCCCATGCAATTTAAATTGGGCGGTGCCGTTATTTTATGTGCATTGATTTTAATGCTCGGTTCCGCAAAAAGCTTCAGGGAGATGGATAAATTTACCGTTAGAAAATATATTATCATGTTTGCATTTTTGTGTTTGGGAATAAAAACAAAAAGAATAATGTTTCAAGCCGCCAATTTGATAATATTATATGCTTATCCGTATATTGAAGAGTTTTTATGTAATAATTTAGGTGAAAAAGTAAAAAAGACAGTTTTATCCGATAAGCTTCCCAAATATATTAATTCGTTATTTTTTATTGCCCTCATATTTTGTTTTATATATTTTTTTAAAGCTGATTTTTTGCATAATGAAAGCTATGTAGATTTTGCTTTAAAGGGTAATGAGGATGATATTTATAAGGACTATAGAAATGCGGTTATGTATATTAAAGAAAATAATGTGGAAGGGAATGTTTTTACGACTTTTAATATGAGCGGCTATTATATCCTGAACGACATTAAAGTTTTTATCGATACCAGATGCGATCCGTATATGCACCCGTTTTCCGATAATAATTCTCTTATAGACTATTTTAATATATTTGATAAAGGAATGCCTCTATATGAACAATGGAAAGAGTTGGATCATAAATATAATTTTAAATATGCTTTAATAGATTTGGGCGAGTTGAATATTGTCGAGGTTGCTTACGGACTAAAAAAAGACGGTAAAACCGTTTTATTTGAAACGGAAAAGGTTATCTTGTTTGAACTTGATTAGTAAGAATATGGTTATCGCATACACTTCGTTGTTAATTATTTGATACTGAATAATATTTCAGTATTTTTTAATTATCGATTTAGCACTTTAATGTTGACAGTGCTAAACGAATGGAGTATAGTATTAGCAGACGATATCATTGAGTGCTAAAGAAAGGGGTAAGATTATGAAGGGTCGTATCGTTGAAATCTTTAAGGCTATTGTAGATGAATTTATTCAGACAGCAGAACCTGTAGGATCTAAAACTTTAATGAACAAGTATAGTTTGCCTTATTCCAGCGCTACCATTCGTAATGATATGCAGTTGTTAGAGGAAATGGGCTATTTGGAAAAAACTCATACATCCAGCGGAAGGATCCCCAGTACCAAAGGTTATCAATATTATTGTGAAAATCTTTTAGAGGATAAGTTGGATAAGCAGCTTACCAATATGCTTACCGCTACATTGACCAACAGCAGATTGGATTTGGAAGATGCCATTCAACAAAGTTGTGATATATTGGCACAAATGACCAATCTTGCGACAGGGGCATTAGGACCGGATTCAAGCTCACAAAGATTGGAACATATAAAACTGTTTCCGATTGATGAAAAGAGTGCCGTATGTGTCTTTATTACCAATACGGGACATACGGAAACAAAAAATTTCCGCTTTGAAGAAGAAGTATCGTTAAACGATATTCAAAAATGTACGGAAATATTAAACAGCCGGTTGAAAAATACATTGGTAGATGAACTTCCTCAAAAATTACAGTTAATCAAACCGATTCTGGAAAACAATGTTTATCGTCATGAAATGTTGTTCAGTGCATTCTTAGGAGCTTTTATCAAATTTGCCAATGATAACTTCTATTATGCCAAAACAAGTAATATATTATATCAACCCGAATATTCCGATATTGAAAGATTAAAACAACTGATGGAAATGTTGGATGATACCAATGTCTGGCGACAGCTTGGAAACAACTCCAATCAATTGGCCATTAAAACTTCCAGCGGTTCGGAATTGTCATGGGTAAATGATGTGGCAATCGTTAAAAGCACTTTTAGAGTGGGTGAAGCTGAAGAAGGGCAACTAATGGTTGTCGGACCACCTAGAATGGATTATGGTCGTATAGTAGCTATGCTGGAATATGTTACAGCACTTATCGAGAGTATTTATGGTAAAGGAGGTCCAAATGAAAGA
>JBHAFN010000151.1:0-6472 GCA_041856105.1 Bacillota bacterium | reverse complement strand
TAATCATAATTTTATCATTTTTTCATTGACAACAATAACTTCAATGCTATATTGAAATTAAAAGAGCCTATTTGGCTCTGTAAATTAATTCAATATTATTTTCTTTAAGCTTATCCACAAATTCCAACGACGGCTTCTTCCCGGTAATTAAAACATTTATATCCTTGTATTCCGCAAAATTATTAAAAGTCAAATTATTAAACTTGGAATGATCGGCCATCAATATAACCGTTTTACTGTTTTTAATAACCTGTTTCTTTATCAACCCTTCAAAAAAATCCGTATTGGTAAACCCCGCCTCTAAATCAATTCCCACCGTGGCGATAAATGCTTTATTAATTTTATAACTCATCCTATTAATATCGTTATAGAAAGAATTATATTTATTATTATATTTACCACCGACACAAATTATATTGAGATTGGCATATTCCTTGGCCGCTTCAATGACATCCAAGCTGTGAGTAATCAAGGTAATATCTGCCTTGGTCGCAATGTACGGTATCAGATTACAGGCGGTTGTTCCGGAATCCACAAATATAACATCACCGTCATTAACCAAAGAAGCTGCCAATTCACCGATAAACATCTTTTCTTCTCGGTTTAAGTTTTTTCTGATTGACAAAGCTTCAACCCCGCCGGCAGGCTTGTTCAAATTGTAAATAACTCCGCCGTAAACCTTTGTAAAGTGTTTATCGATACATATTTCATCCAAATCTCTTCTTAAGGTTACCAAAGATATCTTAAACTCCGCAATCAATTTTTCATTTGTTACGGAGCCGTATTTAATAATAAATTGTTTCATCAATAAAATTCGCTCATGTTTCATACCGACACCTCAAAAATATTATAGGCTATTAAATG
Source organism: Bacillota bacterium (assembly GCA_041856105.1). GTDB lineage: Bacteria > Bacillota_I > Bacilli_A > Erysipelotrichales > Erysipelotrichaceae > UBA9076. The sequence continues at coordinate 5,608 of JBHAFN010000151.1, read as the reverse complement.
CCGCTTAGAAAGGATTACCTATGAATAAACTGTTAGAAACCGCCTTAAATTTCCCGCAAACCGAAATATGGAACGATTCATGCTCAACTCGTGAATTATCCTATGCCTTAGAAAACAAAGCGGTTGGGGCAACCACAAATCCGGTAATTGTATTGAACGTTTTAAAAAACGAACTTACCGAATGGGAAAGTACGATTAATGAATTAATTGCCGATAATCCAACCGGTACGGAAGACGACATCGCATGGATGCTAATCAAAGCAATGGGTAAAAAAGGCGGAAAACTGTTGCTACCTGTCTTTGAACAAAGTAATGGAAAAAAAGGCAGAATATCATTTCAAACCAATGCCAAATACTATAAAAATCCAACAAAGCTTATCGAACATGCCAACGATTTAGCCAAAACAATAGTTAATGCGCAAATCAAAATACCGACAAGTAAAGCCGGAATAACGGCAATAGAAGAATTGACCTATCAAGGTATATCAATTAACGCTACGGTATCATTCAGCGTAGCTCAATGCATTGAAGTAGCCAAAGCTGTAGAAAGAGGATTAACAAGAAGAATAAATGACGGATTTGATATTACTACGTTAAATCCTGTATGCACGATTATGGTAGGAAGAGTAGATGATTATTTAAAGAATTACATGAAAGCGAAAAACGAACTATGTAATCCTGAAATATTGGAATGGGCAGGAGTTGCCGTAGCTAAAAAGATATATAAAATATATCAGCAAAATAATTATCGAACCAAATTGCTAATCGCCGCCTATCGTAATCCGTATCATTGGAATCAATTTATAGGAGGTAATATTATTTTGACAATTCCTTACACATGGCAATTAAAATATAATAAATTTGATTTTGCGATTAGAAGCACGATAGAAGATGAAGTAAGCGAAGAATATTTAAACAGCTTAAAACAAATTGATGAATTTAATAAAGCATATGACGAAAACGGTTTGTCCTTAGAAGATTTTGAGCATTACGGAGCATTTAGGGCTACTATTAACGGATTTCTTAATGGTTATGACGAGCTTGTCAACATTGTAAGAAACTATATGGTGAAGTAAGATGGCTAATACATTTATAATGCCTAAAAAAATAATCAGCGGAACAGATTCATTAAAGTTGGCAAAAAATGAATTTATCAAAGCAGGGAAAAAAGCATTTATAGTTACCGATTCAACAATGATTAAATTACAAAATGTTTCTAAATTAGAAGAAACTCTCAAACAAAACAATATTAATTATTTTATATATGATGAGATAAATACCGAACCAACCACTGAAATGGTATATAAGGGAAAGCAATTATACAATTTAAACCACTGCGATTTTTTAATTGCAATCGGTGGAGGAAGCCCGATTGACACCATGAAAGCCATTGCTTTCCTGTTAACCACATCAAAAGAACTACCGACATTCATGGGCAAGGAAATAGAGGGTAGTCTGCCATATATGATCGCCATTCCCACCACCTCCGGAACAGGATCGGAAGCGACTAAATTCACCATCATCACCGATGAAGTAAACAACGTGAAAATGCTTTTAAAAGGCGATTCCTTAATGTGCGATTTAGCTCTCATCGATCCTTCCTTTACCCTAAGCCTTCCACCCGGTATAACCGCCAATACCGGCATAGATGCCTTATGTCATGCAATAGAAGCTTATACATCAAGGAAACATCAACCCTTATCCGATAATTTTGCCTTAAGCGCAATTAAAAGAATTTTTAATAATCTCTTAGAATGCTATAAAAACCCTTCCAATCTTGAAGCACGAAAGGAAATGTCCATTGCTTCTCTGGAAGCGGGGATCGCCTTCAACAATTCGTCGGTAACTATCGTTCACGGAATGTCCAGACCGATCGGTGCCCTATTTCATATTCCGCACGGTTTGTCCAATGCAATATTACTGGAAAAATGTATGTATTTTGTCGTTGATGAAGCATACGATCGATTTGCCGATATAGCAAGATATGTCGGTATTGATGAAGATGATGACGTTAAAGCTGCTTATTTATTTTTAAATAAATTACATAATTTATTAAAAGCTTTAGAAATTAAGACTCTTAAAGAATTAAACATCGATATTTCTCTTTATATGAATTCTATTGATAAAATGGCTGATGATGCCTTGATGAGCAAAAGTCCGGCAAACACCATTAAAGAAATCAAAAAAGAAGATCTTATAAATCTATATAAATCCATATTGTAATATTTACAGTTATAATATTCTAAAGGAGATTAATTATGCATGGATTTATATTAAATTTACCTACTAAAATTTATTTTGGTGAAAATCAATTGGACAACTTGGGAAAAGAGCTGATCAAATACGGAAATAATGTCTTGATAACTTATGGAGGAGGTTCAATTAAAAAAATCGGTCTTTATGATAAAGTAATAAATCATTTAAAAGACTATAATGTAAATATTTATGAATATTTCGGAATAGAACCTAATCCCAGAATTGAATCGGTAAAAGAAGGAGCTAAGTTGTGCAAAGAAAAAAAGATTGATGTAATTCTTGCCATAGGCGGAGGTTCCACGATTGACGCTTCCAAATTTATAGCCGCAAGTGCTTGTAGTGAAATCGACCCTTGGGAATACTTCAGTAAAAAAGCGGAAATAACCGAGGCATTACCTTTAATTACCATTCTTACCTTATCGGCTACCGGATCGGAAATGAACGGTACGGGAGTACTTTCCAACTTAAAAACCAATCAAAAAATGGGAAGGGACAGCGAACTTTTAATCCCTAAAGTTTCTTTTTTGGATCCGACCAACACCTATTCCGTAGACAAATATCAAACCGCTTGCGGCAGTGTGGATATTATGGCTCATATCATGGAAGTGTATTTCAATAATGAAAATGATTTATATATGTTGGATACGGTTATGGAAGGATTGTTAAAAACGGTTATTAAGTACGCTTGGACAGCCGTTAAAAATCCTACCGATTATGAAGCAAGAGCCAATTTGATGTGGGCTTCCACATGGGCAATTAACGGTTTTATAACCGGAGGTAAACAACATTCATGGAGTTGTCATTCCATTGAACATCAACTGTCGGCTTACTATGACATTACTCACGGTTTAGGTTTAGCAATAATCATTCCTAAATGGTTGACATATTGTTTGGATGAAACAAATGTAGCTAAATATTATCAGTTTGGAATTAATGTTTTTAATATCAACCCCGCTTTGGATAAAATGACCGTAGCCAAACTAAGCATTGAAAAATTAAACCAATTCTTTTATGAAACGTTGGGATTGGACAATAACCTTACCGCAATAAATATTACTGACGAACACTTTGAAGCAATGGCTAAAAAAGCATGTAAGGGATCAATAATAAAAGGGTTTAAAACCTTAACCGAAGAAGATGTGATAAACATTTATAAGATGTGTTTATAATGAAACATTTTACCAAAACCTCATCAGGAGGTTTTTATTTATTTTAATCATGTATTATTAAACCGATAAAGAGAGGGTCAACCATGCCAACAAAAAATAAGAAGTTAATCCTGTTACTGGCTATCGGCGTTTTCAGCATCCTTAATACCGAAGCCGGAATAGTAGGAATTATTCCCCATGTTTCCGCATATCACGATGTTTCCATCACCAAAGCCAGCACTTTAATAAGCGCTTTTGCGATGGTCATTGCCATATCAGCCTTAATAATTCCCTTACTTTTATCAAAATTTAACCGCAAATTAATTATGTTAATAGCGTTAGGCACTTTTACTTTAGGTACAACCTTTTCCGTTTTTACCCATAATTTCGATTTGTTGTTAATTTCAAGAATAATTCCCGCCATCCTACATCCGGCATATATATCCATCGCCATGACCTTAGCCGCCAACTTTGTGGAACCTAAAGATGCCCAAAAGGCCATTTCCATGGTTTTTGTCGGGGCCACAACGGGAAGTTTGATTGGAGTTCCGATGTCCAACTTTTTAGCCAATCAATTTTCTTTACAAATAAGCCTGGCTTATTTCGCTTTGGTAAATGCTATGGCATTTATTATAACCTTAATTTATATGCCGTCAGTTAAACCCAGAGTAAAATTATCCTATGGTCAACAGGTGGGAATCTTAAAAAAAGCAGAAGTATGGATAGTTTTAATATGTACGGTGTTGCTTAACGGAGCGATAGTGAGCTTTAACAGTTATATATCCGCTTATTTAACCGATGTAGCCGCACTGGCCGGTAATATTATTACAACTTTATTGTTAATATTAGGCATAGCAAGAATATTCGGAACAATTTTTGCCGGATATTTGCTTTCCGTTAAATCCGGACCACTTTCAATTATATTGCCGCTTACTTCTCTTTCAATTTATCTTTCCTTATATTTTTCAGGCGACAATTTAATAATTGTAACCGTATTGTTAGGGCTGTTTGGAATGTTGGGCGGTATGAGCGGCAATTTTAACCAATATATGATCTCTTCGGCAGGAAAAAACTCTCCGGAATTTTCCAACGGATTATTTATTTCCACAAGCAATTTGGGAACTACCGCAGGTACAACTATAGGAGGTATATTTATCGGTATAAACAACCAAACTCAAGATTGTTTGTTAGGCTCGGTTCTCCTTGTAATAACGGGCTTTATGTTTATTCTTTTAAGAAATAAATTAATCGGTAAGAAATATTCGAAAATTCAAGAAAGCCAAACCTAGTTATCGTTATTTTGCATACCGTCCTTCGTCTTTCGATGCCCGAATATCATCTTCGCTGTAAATGCCCGTTTCTTCGGCAGCTTTGGCAAAAACGGCTTATCCTTTACAAATCGTCTCCGGTAATGTTTTTTATCTCATATGACGTCATCTTAAAATAAGCGGTTTTTCAATTTCAGCAATTAAAGACAGTTTATATAATGCATATGCATAAACTTTCGCCCATAATATTAAATCATCAATATCTATAAATTCATTAGGCTGATGAGCAATCCCGTTTTGACCCGGAAAAGACGGTCCGTATGGAATTATATTTGTACAAATATGCGCGTATGTTCCTCCCGTAGTCGTTGTCGGCTCCAGTTTCGTATCAAAAATTTCATTGTAGGCTTTATTTAAAGTCTCAATTAATGTCGCATCCTTATTGTGTAAAACCCACGGTGTCCATGAAATTAACTTTACAGTTCCCCCCTCGGCTTTTAAAGATATTTTTTCAACAATTTCATTAATATCACAAACCGGTGTACTTAAACTGAATTTAATTGATATTCTGTTATTTTTATAATCTATTTTTTTATTTCTGATAATCATTTCTTTAAAATCATTATCAAAAACGTTTATTCCCAATCTGTCGCCGTTAGATTTTGCATTCATAAAATATTCATTTATAAAATCAACCATGAGTGTTCCTTCATTTTCCACTTCAATTACCGCCCTGCCACGTTCACCATAAATAGCCGGAAATTTATTATCAGGTGTAAATCCCATAATTGGCGGTTTTTCCTTTTCCAAATAATATTTTATGTCGTTCATTCCGGTTTCTTCGTTGGTACCGAAAACAATTCTGATAGCTCTTTTAGGATATATATTTAATTTTTTACAGGCATACATAATATAAGGAGAAAAGAATGAAAAAAT
>JBHAFN010000150.1:0-4067 GCA_041856105.1 Bacillota bacterium | reverse complement strand
TTTTATTTATCGGTTGACAAAAGTATTTTATTAACCTATGATTTGATTGTCTGTGAAAAAGAGTAGTAGTTAAAGACAGATTTAAGCGAGTCCTGATTGGTGGAAGAGGATAATTGATGATTTAACGAAACGAGCTTTGGAGATTTCGCCCCATGTCAGTACGGCGAACGCTTATTCAGCGTTAAAGAAGAGGTGGTCGGTTTTAATAACCGGCAATTTGAGTGGTACCGCGGATTATTTCGTCTCTTATGTATGTAGGAGACTTTTTTATTTGAATATGCGCCCGTAGCTCAATTGGATAGAGCGTTTGACTACGGATCAAAAGGTTGCGGATTCGATTTCTGCCGGGCGCGCCAATTATTTTAAGCAAGAATTGTTAAGGAGGCTATTATGAACAATATTGAACAGTCATTAATTACTGATATTGAAAATATTTTAGATGAAAAATATGGAATTAAAGAAGAAAACCTTGTGATGATTGAAATTCCTAAGGTAAATACTAACGGAGATTATTCCAGTAATGTGGCTATGCGATTAGCCAAATCATTAAAAAAAGCTCCTCAAATTATTGCGAATGAATTAAAAGAAGAACTGATCAAATCCAATTTGATTGAAAAAATAGAAGTTGCGGGACCCGGTTTTCTAAACTTTTGGATTAAGAGAGATGAACTGGCGGGAGTTATTAATAAAATTCTTGAACAGAAAGAAAAATATGGAGAAAACAATGCCGGGGAAGGCACTAAAATTTTGGTTGAATATGTAAGTGCAAATCCTACGGGCGATCTTCACTTGGGTCATGCAAGAGGCGCGGCTTGGGGAGATTGTATTTGCCGAATTTTAAATAAGAGCGGATATGACTGCTTGGCTGAATACTATATTAACGATGCCGGAGTGCAGATGAACAATCTGGGGTTATCCGTATATGCAAGATATGCCGAACAATTCGGAGTTAAAGTGGAAATTCCCGATGACGGTTATCACGGACCGGATGTGGCGCAAATCGGTAAAGAGCTTGCCGAAGAGTTGGGCGATGAGTGGTTAACCAAAGAAGATGGAAGAGTGGAATTCTTTAAAGAAATCGGCAGAAAGAAAGAGCTCGATAAAATTGAAAGAGATTTGGATTTATTCAGAGTTCACTTCCAATCATGGATTTCCGAACAGGCTTTATATGACAGCGGCAGAGTTGATGAATGTATTGCGGAAATGGCAAGGCTCAATTTAACTTACGAAAAAGACGGGGCTTTATGGTTTAAAACGACAAACTACGGGGATGACAAGGACAGAGTATTAAGAAAGGCTGACGGAAGCTTAACTTATTTTACTCCGGATATTGCCAATCACTTATATAAGTTTGAAAGAGGATATACCAAACTTGTCAATCTATGGGGAGCGGATCATCACGGCTATGTTCCGAGAATGATTGCGGCAATGGTCGCGTTCGGGTTTGGTCCAAAGGATTTGGAAATTGATATTATTCAAATGGTAAGACTTGTTGAAGACGGTAAAGAAGTTAAGATGAGTAAAAGAAGCGGGAATGCCATTACCATTCGTGAACTTTGCGAGGAAACAAGCGTCGATGCGGTCAGATATTTCTTTGTAAGCAGAGCGGTTGACACTCATTTGGATTTCGATATTTCTTTAGCAAGAAAAAGAACAAGTGAGAACCCGGTATATTATGCTCAATATGCCCATGCGAGAATTTGTTCAATATTAAGACAGGCAAATGATGTTGAACAGCTTGAAAAATATGATTTGTTAACTACCGAAAAAGAAGTTGACTTATTAAAATGCTTAAATGAATTTACAAGTGTTGTGGCGGATGCGGCTGTTACAAGAGCGCCTAATAAAATTTGTAACTACATTCAAAAGCTTGCCGGATATTTCCACGGTTTCTATGCGGCTCATAAAATTATTGATGATACCAACGTCAATTTGTCCAATCAAAGACTTAATCTGTTAAAAGCGACTAAAATTACTTTAGCCAACGCTTTAGACTTAATTGGAGTCAATGCTCCTGAAAAGATGTAAAAAAAATGCTTAAAATGCCTTTAAATAAGGGTTATTTGAGCATTTTTTGCTTTTTTATGTGCATTTATGTGTTCAAATTGTGAAAAATATAATATCATTATTTACAATAAATTATTTGTTTTTTGTCCCCCATGTATTTAATTTATTAACTATGATTAAAGCATAAGCGATAGGTGAAACGTTTAAACAGCTGTAAATGTTTTGTCTATTATAAGAAAATAATTAAAATGAAAAGGAGATAAAATGGCTTATATTAATGTAACTAGTGAAATCAAACCGCTTAAGAAAGTTCTTTTACATCGTCCGGGTGATGAATTGTTAAATCTTACTCCGAATACTCTAAGTGAATTGTTGTTTGATGATATTCCTGATTTGGTTAAAGCTCAGGAAGAACATGATCGTTTTGCGAAAATCTTAACCGACAACGGTGTTGAAGTTGTGTATCTTGAAGATTTAATGGCTGAAACATTGGATGCTCATCCTGAAATTAAGGAACAATTTTTGGATCAATTTATTTCAGAAGGAAATATTCACACTGATAAATATCACAAAATCTTGAAAGAATTCTTTAATAAATATACCAACAATAAAGATTTGGTATTAAAAACAATGGCCGGAGTTACTTTCAAGGAAATCGGTAAAGTAGAAACCAACTTCCTTGTGGATGAAATTGAAGCGGAATCATATTTATTGTTGAATCCGATGCCTAACTTATATTTCACTCGTGATCCGTTTGCGTCTGTGGGTAACGGGGCGGTAATTAACAAAATGTATTCGGTTACTCGTAACAGAGAAACAATTTATGCGGATTACATCTTTAAATATCATCCTGAATATGCCGGAAACGTGCCTGATTTATACGGAAGAAACAACCCGTTCCATATCGAAGGCGGAGATGTATTAAATGTTAATGAAAAATTATTGTTTATCGGTATTTCTCAAAGAACTCAAGCCGATGCGATTCAAGCTTTGGCAATGAAAATGTTCTATGAAAATAAGGATAATAAAATCGAAACTATTTTAGCTTTCAATATTCCTAATAACAGAGCAATGATGCATCTTGATACCGTATTTACTCAAATTGATTATGATGCCTTCACCTACCATCCCGGAATTATGGAAACATTACAAGTGTTTGCGTTGACTCCGGATAGAGAAAAACACGATATTAAAATTGAAGAATATCAAGGAAGCTTGGATGAAATCTTAGCTAAATTCATGGGCTTGGATAAAGTCAGATTATTCCCATGCGGTGCCGGCGATCCGATTGCGGCTGAAAGAGAACAATGGAATGACGGTTCAAACACATTGACTATCGCACCGGGAAAAATTATCGTTTACAAACGTAATTATGTGACCAATAAATTCTTAAAAGAAAACGGATTTGAAGTTTTGGAACTTGATGCCGACAATCTATGTGTAGGCCGTGGCGGACCTAGATGTATGTCAATGCCTTTAGTTCGTGAAGACTAATTTATAGAAAGGGAAAAATATGCCAGTAAATTTACAAGGACGCAGTTTATTAACACTATCAGATTACACACCGGAAGAAATTAAGTATCTAATCGATTTGAGCGAACAATTTAAAAAATTAAAACTTGCTCGCACTCCTCACCGTTATTTGGAAGGAAAAAACATTGTCTTATTATTTGAAAAGACTTCTACTCGTACTCGTTGTTCGTTTGAAGTGGCCGGAATGGATTTGGGAATGGGAGTTACTTATTTGGATCCAGGTTCAAGTCAAATGGGTAAAAAAGAATCAATTGAAGATACTGCGAAGGTATTGGGTCGTTTCTATGACGGTATCGAATATCGCGGATTTGATCAAAAACAAGTTGAAGCGTTGGCTAAATATTCAGGAGTTCCTGTATGGAACGGTTTGACCGATGATTTCCACCCTACGCAAATGATTGCGGATATGTTAACCATTAAAGAAAATTTCGGTTACTTGAAAGGATTGAAATTTGTCTTTATGGGTGATTGCCGTAATAACGTTTCCAACTCATTAATGATTGTTTGTGCTAAACTTGGTTTAGATT
>JBHAFN010000149.1:0-6623 GCA_041856105.1 Bacillota bacterium | reverse complement strand
TATCGTTAAGGTTGAAAATAACCGCTTAAGTTTAGTCAAAAAGATTCTGATTAAGGAAAAGGCGGGAAGTCATCAGGTGTTGTTTTACAGGGATAAATTTTTAGTTCCATGTTTATTTTTGAATCAAATCGTTATTTTTAATAAAGATTATGAAATTGAAGACAGGATTTATTTTGAAGCCGGGGCAGGTCCAAGACACGGTGTTTTTTCCGAAGACAATAAATATTTATACATAATTGGTGAGTTAAGTAATATCTTATATGTAGTGGATATGGATAAAAAAGAAGTGGTTAATAAAGTATTTGTTTTAGAAGGCGGAAAGTCTTTCTTGAAGGATTCGGCAGCGATTAGAATGAAAGATGATTATTTATATGTTTCTACTCGTACTGAGGATGTTATTTCGATACTTAAAGTAAATGGTAAAGATGTTAAATTGCTTCAGGTGGTAAGTTCGGGTGGTCTTCATCCTCGCGATTTTATCGTTGTTGAAGACGGCTTAATTGTCGCAAACAGATTTAGTGATAATTTGACATTGTTATCATTGAAAGACGGTTTGGTTGAACGGGAAATTGATAAAGTGCCTTTATATGAAGGTGTTGCGATTATAGTAAAGGAGATTTAGATGAATAATATTGGAGTTATCGGTTTAGGGGTAATGGGGAAAAACATTGCCGTAAATATGTTGAATCACGGTTATAAAGTAAGCGGGTACAACAGAAATTATGATGCTACAAAGGAATTGGTTAAAAAGAATATTTCCGGGTTCAGCGGTTTTGAAAGTATTGAAGATTTTGTAAATTCTTTAAAAAAACCGAGAAGGATATTTTTAATGGTTCCATCCGGCAAGCCTGTGGATGATGTGATTGAAGCGTTAATTCCTTTGCTGGATAAAGGAGATATTATTATGGATGGAGGAAATTCCTTCTTTGAAGACACAAATAGAAGAAGCGAGTATTTAAGCGAAGAAGGAATTATCTATTTCGGGGTCGGAGTTTCCGGAGGAGAAGAAGGGGCTTTAAAGGGTCCAAGTATAATGCCTTCCGGTGATAAAGAGGCTTATGGTTTAATTGGCGGTATTTTAGAGGATATTTCCGCTAAAAAGGATGGGGAGGCTTGTTGTACATATATCGGTCCTTCAGGCAGCGGTCATTATGTAAAAATGGTTCATAACGGAATTGAATATGCGGATATGCAGTTGCTTGCGGAAACATATTTAATTTTGAAATATTTAGGTGGTTATTCTAATTTGGAAATAGCCGATATTTTGGATGAATGGAATAAGGGTGATGTGCAAAGCTATCTGGTTGAAATAACTTCCAGAGTTTTAAGAGAAAAAGACGGCGTCAGCGATCGTGATTTGGTGGATGTGATTTTGGATGTTGCCGGTAATAAAGGTACGGGTAAGTGGACCGGTATCGAAGCTTTAAAACAAGAGTTTAACGCTTCTTTGTTAATTTCTGCATATCAAGCCAGAATAATGTCCAATAACTTGATTTTAAGAAAGGAATTTAAAAATAAATTAAACAAAGGGGAAGTTGATAAAATTGATATTGAATCGGTTCATAAAGCGTATGCGTTAGCTAAATCCATTGCGTTTGCTCAAGGTTTCGGAATGTATAAAGATGCTTCTGATCGTTATAACTGGAACTTAAATTTAAAAGGTATAGCGTCTATCTTCAGGGCGGGTTGTATTATTCAAGCGAAATTATTACAGGAAATTATGAATGCTTATAGCGACGGGGCGGAAGAATTGTTGCTTTATCCGACTTTTAAAAATCAAATTATCGATAATTATGACTGTTTGAAGCATATAGTTGTCAGCGGGTTGAATATTAATCTTCCTTTACCTGTATTCAGCGGGGCATTAATTTATTTGAATCAAATTTCCGGTGAGCTTTTGGGGGCTAATTTAATTCAGGGGCAAAGAGATTATTTCGGTGCGCATACTTATCAAAGAGTTGATAAAGAGGGTTTTGAGCATCATGATTGGAGTAAAGATGAGTAATATTTCCATTACCATATTTGGCGGTACGGGTGATTTAACTTATCGTAAGCTGATGCCGGCAATTTATAATCTTTTTTCCAGAAACTTATTAAATGATGATTTTATAGTTTGTGCAATAGGGAGAAGAGATTATTCTTTACAAGAATATATTTCCATTATTGATTCGTGGATTAAGGAATTTGCCAGAGTTACGGTTGATGAAGAGCATTTAAAGGCTTTTTATAAGCATATAAATTATTTTAAAATGGATTTTACGAATTTGGATGAATACAAAAATCTTAATGAATTTTATCAAAGTTCTTCTTATGACAATAATTTAGTTTATTATGCGGTTGCGCCTACCTTCTTTGAAATTATTACTGACGGAATGGTTGAAGTGCATAATCTTAAAAATCCTAAGATAATTTTAGAAAAACCTTTCGGAGTCAGTTTGGCTGATGCCGGGTTTTTAAGTGATAAACTGGTTAAAAATTTCGGTAGTGAAAATATTTATCGAATTGATCATTATTTGGGTAAAGAAATGGTTAGAAACATTTTAACTATCAGAGAAACCAATCCTTTGATTGAAAAAGTTTGGAGTAAAGAAAATATTGATAATATCGAGATTTCGGCTTTGGAAACCGTAGGGGTTGAAACCAGAGGTAATTATTATGATGATGCCGGGGCTTTAAAGGATATGGTTCAAAATCATCTTCTTCAAATTTTAACGATTGTCGCTTTAGATAATCCTGACGGTAATTTGGCTGATGAACAATTAAGGGTGCTGAAAGCTTTAAGACCGGTTGAATTGTTGGATATTCATAATAGTGTCGTTTTAGGACAATATGAAGGTTACAGAGAGGAAGAAAAAGTTAACCCGCAATCCGATACGGAAACGTTTGCGGGGTTGAAATTGTTTGTGGATAATCATAGATGGGAGAATGTTCCTTTCTTTATCAGAACGGGTAAAAAAACCGGTACAAGGGAAATCGAAGTTATCGTTACATTTAAAAAAATAAGAGAAGATGTTAATCCCAATGTTTTAATTATCAAAATTCAACCTGTTGAAGGAGTTTATTTGGAATTCAATATCAAGACTCCGGGTGAAGACGGTATAAGTACGGCGAAAATGGAGTTTTGTCAAAATTGCAATTTGATTTTTAAGTTGAATACTCCCGAAGCTTATGAAAGAATGATTTTAGCTTGTATTGATAATGATTCTTCGTGGTTCAGCAAGTGGGAACAAATTGCGATTAGCTGGAAGTATATTCAGGATTTGAAAGATTTATATATAGAAAACAACTTGCGGGTTTATCCGTATAAAGCAGGTAGTGATGGACCTGCAGAATATGAAAATATAAAAAAAGGATCCGTTTCTATTAAATGAAATTAATATCCGTTTATTTTTCAATCGATTATTTCGATACATATATGAAATCGCAATGGTTGTATTAAGCTGTATAGTGTTGATATGGTTATCAAGAAGGGGTTGCTTATGCGACTTCTTTTTTGTTACATAATACTATCAGTAAATATAATGTTGTTTTTGCAGACATTGTCGCTTATAAATTTTAATCATAAAAAAATGTCGTTTTCTAACAACATAAATATTTGATAATAGTATTGTATCGATACAAACCAAATATAAGAAAGTAGTGAGAATATTTTCCCACATCAATGCCGACTAAAATCATGATTAAAAAAGTCCTTTCTATTTGTGTATATGAATGTTTTATAACCACAAATCTTATTGAATAAAACCTGGTTCAATATACGAATTCAAAGCCTCATCTAACTAATCATTATTTAAGAATAAGCAGTGGTAAGATCCTTTCTAAAGTAGTCAAAGCCACAAGGAGTGATACAAATCCACATTCACATATTTCAATTCTAAACAAACTAATAACAGTTAATCAATCACTGTTAAATAAAAGATTGATAGAAAGGAATTGGTATATTTTTTATCTCAAATAAATAATCAATTAGATGAGTTATTTAGAATATACCAGGTGTGACGATATGACAAGAATAATTTTCAATGCAGATGATTTAGGATATAGCGAAGCGGTAACTCTGGGGATTATAAAAGCTCATACATACGGATTAATTAAATCAACCACAATGATGGTAAATATGGAGGCTTCACCGATGTCCGCAAATTTAGCAAAAAAATATCCGGATTTATATGTCGGGCTTCATGTTAACATTGTAATTGGAAAACCCTGTTGCCATTCCTCTAAAATTCCATCTTTAGTAAACGAAAAAGGTTTTTTTAATACAAAGGAAAGAATAAAAAATAAAATTCCGTTAAATAAAGAAGAAATTAAACTTGAAGTAAGAGCTCAAGTCGAAAAATTCAAAGAACTTATGGGATATTATCCCACTCATATCGAAGGACATGCCATAAGAGATTCAGGACTTTTTTACGGAATAAAAGAAATAGCAAAAGAGCTAAATTTACATTTTACCGATATAGAAATAGACAATTCCGGAAAAATAATTAATGTAGGAAAAAACAATCATGGATATGAATTGCCCGAATACCCTGATGTAATGTATTACGACAAAACCGCCGATATTGAGTATTGGTTAAAAGATTTAGGGAATATCTTAAATAAAAATTTAGTAGAAATGCATACTCACCCGGGATACATAGATCAGTTTTTACTGGATAATTCAAGTTATAATATACCGAGAGCTAAAGAAACGGAAATTGCTTGCAGTAAAGAATTAAAAAAATGGGTTCAAAATAATAACGTTGAATTAATAACCTTTGAAGACATCCGTAAAATATAAAACACTATTATTAACAAGAAAAAACAGGATTATTTATCAATTTGCCGATTATGTCATTCAGCAATTGACTTCCTGTTTTTATTTGTTGTCATATAAACTGTTTGTTTTCTTCTTCAATTGCTTTTTTATCACCCAATTTAAAGAACGGATACCAAATTGCCATTGCGCCCAATATCATTAATGCTTCCCATAATGCAAGTACAACACCACCTTGTAGAAATCCATGTAATATGGGAGGAGTTGTCCATGGCAATTGTGCACCGATAGGAATCGGAACTAATCCGATACTCATTACAAAGTAAGTTAAAGTTCCTAAAATAGCCGTTGTAAACATTAAAGGAATAAAGTATAACGGATTCAAAACAATTGGTATTCCAAACAATAACGGTTCATTTATAAAAAACAATGTCGTAGGAAGGCTTAATTTACCCAAAATTTTAAACTGTTTTGACTTGGCAAAAAAAGTCATTAAAATCGCCAATCCGAACATTGAAGCAACCCCACCTGAAGTAAATGTTTTAGTAAACGGCATCCCTATAAAGATATATGGCATTTTAGTGATTTTCGCTGTATAAGCTGCAAAGTTTTCCAAAGAAAGCGGGATGTATACCGGATTAGTAATAGAACCGACTATATTTCCGCCATGCAAACCAAAAAACCAAAGCAAACTTGTCATCAAATTAAAGAATATCCATGAAAATATGTTATTACCCATAAATCTAATCAAATTAGCCTGAATAATTTGGAAAATCATTGTATGAAAATCACCGTAAGAAGTTTGTTTCATAATACCTGCAACCAGCAAAAATAAAGAAGTAACAATACTTGCAGGTATCAACGCACTAAAAGAACTAGCCACATTAGGCGGAACGCTATCCGGAAGTTTAATAACCCATCCACGTTTCACCGCTTCCACATATATTCTTCCTCCAACCAAACCAACTATCATTGCCGCAAACAATCCTCTTGCCCCAAGATATGTTGTTGCTATGGCTGAAACGCTTGTCGCATCTGTGGTGGCAGTAGCAAAAAAAGATGATTTGCCGGTTATAAGCAAAAACGACACCAGGCAAGCTAACCCCGCCCCTTTTCCGTCAACCTTGAATTCTTTAGCAAGATTATACCCAACGAAAAATACAACATATAAAGCTATCATATCAACAGTAAACTGAGACGGTAATGACAATATTGTTCCCAACCCGCTTTCCGTTAAATAAGTGGTCCATTCTTTAATCGGTAAATTTGTAATCAAAGTAAATAATGAACCGATTATTGTAACCGACATTACGGCAACAAACCCGCTACTGATCGCTTTAAGATAGTTATTACCGCCTATTTGCATTGCAATAGGTGTAATATGTCTCTCCATAAAATTCATTAAACCCTTCATTATCCAATCCTCCTAATAATATATTAAGATTAAATTCTGAAATATGAATTCACAAATTTGCCACTATTGTGGCAAACGATTAGATTCCTCCATATACTCTTTATAATCAATAATTTTAAAAAAAGGATACCATAATATGGCAGATAATATTATCATCATAATTTGCCATAATGCTAAGGTTATTCCACCTTGAATAAACCCACTGATAATCGGAGGAGTTGTCCATGGCAATTGATAACCGACAGCAAAATTAATAAAATTTAATTTCATTGCTACTACCGTAATAAGTCCGCAAAACGGGCTAATAAAGACAAACGGAATAAATAATATCGGATTAAAAATTATCGGAATCCCAAAAATTATCGGCTCATTAATAAAAAAAATCCCCATAGGAAAAGCTATCTTTGCTATATTTTTTAATTTTTTACTTTTGGAAAATAAAAGCATAAGAAT
>JBHAFN010000148.1:0-4439 GCA_041856105.1 Bacillota bacterium | reverse complement strand
AGTGTCAAAATAAAGGTTAAAGCCGGAGATGGCGGTAACGGTTTGGTGGCGTTTAGAAGAGAAAAATATGTCCCTTTAGGCGGTCCTTCCGGAGGCGATGGCGGTAAAGGCGGCAGTATAATATTTGAAGTCGATACCAATAAGTCGACTCTTCTTGATCTAAGGTACAATAAAAGATTGGTTGCCCAAAACGGGGAAACCGGTAAAAACAAAAAAATGTCCGGGGCGGACGGCAAGGATATTATTATTAAAGTTCCTCAAGGTACAATGGTCAGAGATTTAAAGGATAATTCTTTAATTGCCGATTTGGTGGAAGTAAATCAAAGGGCGATAATTGCCAAAGGCGGTAAGGGCGGTAAAGGAAATTATCATTTTGCCAGCGGAAGGGATAGCGCTCCGGAATATGCCCAACCGGGTGAAGACGGTGAAGCTAAGGAAATATCTTTGGAATTGAAATTGTTGGCTGATGTCGGTCTTGTCGGCTTTCCGTCGGTCGGTAAATCAACTCTTTTATCGGTGGTAAGTGCGGCAAAACCGGAAATTGCCGATTATCATTTTACAACTTTAAAGCCTAATTTGGGTATGGTTCAGGTTAAGGACGGACGAAGTTTCGTAATGGCGGATTTACCCGGTTTGATTGAAGGGGCAAGTCAAGGTAAAGGTTTGGGGCATGAGTTTTTAAAACACATTGAAAGATGTAGAGTTTTAATTCATGTGATTGATATCGGAGCGGTGGACGGAAGAGATCCGCTTGAAGATTATAAAATTATCAATGAAGAATTAAAACAATATGAATACAGATTGGCTGAAAGACCTCAGTTGGTTTTTGCCAATAAAATTGATATGGAGGACGGGTTAAATAATCTTAATAGATTTAAAGAGGCTTATCCCGATGTTAAAGTATATGCCGGCAGTGCGATAATTCATGAGGGTGTGGACGCTTTATTATACGCTACGGCGGATTTATTGGCTATAACTCCGCGATTTCCTTTATATGATGAAAATAAAGATAATAAGCATGTGGATTATAATTTTGTACCTGATGAAGGTAAGATTGAAATTAAAAATCTCGGAAATAATCAATGGGAGATTATCAGCGAAAAAGCCAATCGAATCATTAAGACGATTAACTTTGACAAGGAAGAAGGAGTTTACAGCTTCGGGGTGATGATGAAGAAGCTCGGGGTAGATGATGCCTTAAGGAAGGCAGGCGCAAAAGACGGCGATTTGATTATCATTAATGAATATCGTTTTGAATTTGTAGAATAGGAAGGTTAATTATGATTGCTTTTGTAAAAGGGATAGTGTTTTCTTACGGTTTGGATTGGGTGATTATCGATGTTAACGGAATCGGTTATAAAGTTTTTTTCGCTCATCCAGATGAGCTTGTGTTAAATAAAGAAAAGCTTATATATACATATCAACATGTCAGAGAAGATGAAATCAGTTTATACGGTTTTTTATCCAAAGAGGAAAACGAACTGTTTTTGAAATTAATTAACGTTAAGGGTATAGGACCTAAAATTGCGATGAATATGTTGGGTAAAGCCGATTACAAAGCTATCATCAATTCCATAGAAAATAATGATATCGCCTTTTTAAAAGGCATGCCGGGTATCGGTTCTAAAGCCGCAAGTCAGATTATTTTAGATTTAAAAGGTAAATTGGTCAGCGATAAAGCGGAAAGAAAATTATCCAATAACCTTCAGGATGCTTTGGACGGTTTAAAAAATTTGGGATATAAACAAGGAGAACTTAACTTAATTACGAATAATTTAATGGAATATCCTGATTTAAGCAGTGATGAATATTTAAAGCTCGGCTTACAATTATTAATGAAGAAAAGAATGGGGTGATTAGGTGAGTGATAACAGACTATTATCTTCTATGGCTGAAACGGGGGATGATGAAGAAAGCATTCGTCCGCAAAGCTTGGATGAATATATCGGGCAAGATTCTTTAAAGGAAAACCTGAAGGTTTTTATTAAAGCGGCTTTACAGCGAAACGAAACCCTCGATCATGTTTTATTATACGGTCCTCCGGGATTGGGTAAGACCACCTTATCGCATATTTTGGCTAATGAAATGGGCAGTAAGGTCAGGGTTTGTAGCGGACCGAGTATTGAAAAAAGCGGCGACTTAGCCGGTATTCTTTCCACTTTGGAAGCCGGAGATATTTTGTTTATTGATGAAATCCATCGTTTGCCTAAAGTCGTGGAAGAAGTTTTATATCCCGCTATGGAAGATTTTTGTATAGATATCGTAATAGGTAAGGATACGGGAGTTAGAAGTATCAGGCTTGATTTACCTCCTTTCACCTTGGTAGGAGCTACTACAAGGGCAGGTGATTTAAGTTCACCTTTAAGGGACAGATTCGGGATTGTTTCCAAGTTGGATTATTATACCGAAGAACAGCTGGAAGCGATTGTTAAAAGAACCGCCAGAGTATTGAATGTAGAAATAAAGGACGACGCCTTAAATCAGATTGCCACCCGATCAAGAGGTACGCCCAGAATTGCCAACCGTTTATTGAGAAGAGTAAGAGATTTTGCCCAAGTATTAAATGACGGGGTTATCAGTTTGAAAGTTGCCAAAGAGTCTTTGGACAGGTTACATGTCGATTCTTTAGGTTTGGATGAGGTCGATATAAGATATTTAAAAGGAATTATCGAAAGATTTAAAGGCGGACCGGTAGGACTGGAGACTTTGGCAAGTTCGATAAGCGAAGAAACAATGACCTTGGAAGATGTATATGAACCGTATTTGTTGCAGATAGGGTTTATAAATCGTACTCCCAGAGGAAGAGTCGCAACTAAAAAAGCTTATGAGCATTTAGGAATTAATCATAACGAATCTTTATTTTAATGTATAATTAATTTGAAGGTGATGCCATGAACAGACTGTGCAATAAAAAGATATTATTCGCCGTTTTAATTGTGTTTTTATCTATTGTCATAGCTGTTTTTTTGGCGTTTACCAGATCTTTTTATCGATATGATTTGATTTATCGCCATATTCATTTGTTTTTTGCCTTAATTTTCGTGTTGTGGGCATATACCATTAATTATCGTATTGCGGATAAGAAAGTAAAAAAATTAAGCAATATTTTAGTCGCTTTATTAATATTTTGGATGATTGCCAAGTTTTTTAAAATGAATGCTTCAGCGCATACCAAAATGGAATTATATTGTTGGTATTGTTATTATTTGCCGCAATTATTTATTCCGATTGTCTATTATAAAGCGATTAACGTAAACAGTTTTTACAAGTATAAAAGAATTGTGGAAATAGTGATTATTTTGGTAAGTTCGATTTTGTTGGGACTTGTTTTTACCAATGAAAGGCATAATTTTTGTTTTATTATGCCGAGTGGCGGATATGTAAAAGGAGGTTACGCTTACGGTATCGGTTATCATTTAATCATCATTTGGATGATCACTTTATATTTAATAATTATCATTCAATTGATAAGAAGAAGAAAATATCTGATGATCGGGCTTATTTCTTTAACCACCTTGTTTTTGCTTATATATAATCGATTTTATATTGTTAATTCCAACAATATTATTATGAGCGATTACACTTTGATTACCGCCACGTTAATCGCCTGTCTTTTTGAAGCGAGCATGAATTTAAATGTAATTCCCGGCAATTATCCTTATTCCCAATTATTAAAAATAGATAATTTGGATTTAAATATAGTCGATAAAAAATATAATGCGGTTATTTCCAGTAAAAATGCCAGTGTCATTCCATACAGCATCTATGAGGATATTCATTTTAAAAACAACGAGGATAGGGTAATTTTAAAAAGACATGATAACGAATATATTATAAATAAGATTGACGGGGGTTATTCGATTATCACCCATGATGTATCTACGATAAACGCTTTATTGGACGAGCTTAGCGAAACAAACAGAAAAATAAACGAGCAGAATAAAATTCTTATGTTGGAAGAAAATTTGAATAATATTGCCGCCAAACAAAGTATTTATAATGCCTTGACCAAAAAAATAGATGAAGCTTTATTTGAGAAACTTAACTTGATTAATCAATTAACTGCGCGAATTACCGGAGATGAAAGTAAAATTAAAGAAGATTATCATTATCTTGCTTATATAAAGATACTTGTCGGCTATTGTAAAAATAAATCAGCCTTAGTTTTAAAGGGGATGGATAGGGAATACATCAGTGGTGAAGAATTCAGTATCTTGGTTCATACCACATTTCAAGACGCCAATACTGTGGGCATATTCGGACAACTTTTTGTCGATATAGAAGATGACATTAAAATAAAGTATGTTGATATAATGTATGATTTTATCGAATATTTATTGGAAAAATGCATCAATTTAAAAAACGTTTCACTGTTTATCAGAATAATTAAACAGACGCATAATTATTTGATGTATGTAATTTTGGATACGGAAAGTATT
>JBHAFN010000147.1:0-2601 GCA_041856105.1 Bacillota bacterium | reverse complement strand
TTCTTCTATTTTTCTTTTTAATTCTTCCACTGTTTGTTCGATTGCTTCAATCGGTTCTTTGTTTTCACTCATTTTTATTTTCCTCCTCTTTCTTCAATACATTTTTTACTTCACTGATTTTCTCGCTGAATTTATTTTTGATATCATGCATATTTTCATGCATGTATTCGCTGGCCTTATTAACGCTTTCAATCGTCTTATCATGAACGTTATCAACCGTATGACTAAGTTTAACTACCGAATCCAATGGAGCCTGACATTTTTCCAAACTTTGATCAACCAACTTGAGAGTAGGAGATAAATTATCTATGGTTTTGGTTAATGAATTCATTAAATTAACCAGTTTCTTCAATAAAATACATAGAAAAATCAGTACAAGCGCTCCTAAAATAGGCAACAATTGAACTGATATATCTTTTAAAGCCAAAAGCAGGGCATCAAGCATAAAATCACCTCACGACTATTATAAATTATTTTGAAAACATTTTCAATAATGTGTTAGCGTTTACCGAATTAACCGTCAAACCGAATAAATCATCAGGTAAAACACCCTGTTTATTATTGTTTTTGTTATAAATTCATTTCAATAAACAGACAATTATTTTTCCTATCAATATTGTAATTATCTTTTAAATTTTTAATACAATATCGACCGTTTTATTTGCAACAAAAAAACAAACCGCTATCCTAAACGATAACAGTTTTTATTTTTAATAATATGGTAAATAAATTAAGGATGTAATTTTACATTTTTGACCTTTTGAGCTAAAGGATAAATATCCTTACTGGACATAAACAGGAAGACTGCCGGTTTATAGCCAGCTAAAAGTCTTGCGGAGGCGTCATCTTCCAAAATGACCTTGGCATCGGCAATTCTTTTTTGAAGATAAGTAATATCAATATCTATCCCCTCTTCCTTATCGTCAATGCTGGTAAAATCACACAGAAAAACTTCATCCGCTTTTTTTAACGCAAGCGCAAACTCATCCGCAAACCTGAATACTCTGGAAACCCGATGAGGCTTAAACACGGCAATAAGTTTTTTATCGGGAAATCTTTTTCTTGCCGCATCAATGGTAATGGAAACCTCCGTCGGATGATGCGCATAATCATCAATATAAACGCTGTCATTGACCTCTTCAACTACAAATCTTCTTTTAACTCCTTTAAACTCGTTTAAACCTTTTTCAACAATATTGAGATCCAAATTTTCCAATAAGGAAATGCCGATGACCCCTAAAGCATTCCATAATAAATGCTTTCCAACAAAAGGAAGTTTAAAATGATGTTTAAATTCGTTTTTAAAATACAAATCGAAACTCATTCCATCCTTTGTTTCAATCAGATTTTTAGCCTGAATGTCATCGTCATCATTTTCCCCATACCAATAACAGGCAACTTCCGGATTTAAATTTCTCGTTTTCTCATCATCCCCATAAATAATAACCGCTTTTTTCACCTGCTTAATATATTCTTTATAGGCATTTTCATAGTCGAGTTCATCTTTAAAATAATCGACATGATCCAAATCGATGTTGGTAATAACGGCATAATCGGGATGATAAGCCAAAAAATGACGGCGATATTCATCGGCTTCAACACAAAAATATTTGGTGTTGACATCAATATATCCGCTGCCGTCCCCTATTAAATAACCGCCGTTAAAGTTATTCATCACGGATGCCAACATCCCCGTGGTAGTTGTTTTTCCATGGCTTCCCGAAACGCACAAGGTAATATAATCCTTCATCAATATACCCAAATATTCATGGTAACGATAACACTTGACGGTTTTATTATTTCTGGCCTTGATTACCAGCGGAAAATCTTCTAAAAAGGCATTCCCGATGATGACAATACAATTATCGAGAATAATCGCCTCGTCAAAACTTTCTATTTTAATATTTCTGTCGATTAAAGGTTGTTCGGTAAAAAAATGTTTAGGTAAATCACAACCGCTCACTTCATGCTTTAAATCGCTTAAAAGTATGGCGAGCGCCGCCATACCTGTTCCTTTAATTCCGATAAAATAATAATTATTCGTTTTCATCATCAAATAAGCTCATATTATGATTGCTGAAAACCGTAGTTCGATCCAATTCTTCCAATTCATCGGTTTTAAAAAATTTTGTTTTATCCAAGCTGTCGGCTTGATCTCTTTTCGCAAGAATATCATCCAAGGAAAAATTCATTAATTCATCTTCAGCCTCTTTTTCATCTTGAGTGCTTACCTTTGGAGAAATCTTTCCGAAAATGGAATCCGGCTCATTATCTCTATCCATTCCGTACATCGGAGAAATAACCGTACCGATTTTACTTTCGATAACCGCCTTCTTTTTATTCGGATTGGTAGGGATTACCGCATCAACATCCTTTTCACTAATCCCGAAAATAGGACTGATTACAGGAGTAAATTCATAGTTGAATTTACCTTCCGCTTTACTGTTAGGCACAACTCTCGGTCTTTGAACGGTTTTTATAGGCTCTTTGACAATTCTGGAAGATTCAACAGTTCTAACTTGCGGTCTTATCGGTTCTGATGATTGCGGTTTAATTTCCTGCAATTCATCAATTACAATTCCAAGTGATTTAGGTTTTTCT
>JBHAFN010000146.1:0-3224 GCA_041856105.1 Bacillota bacterium | reverse complement strand
AGCGGTAGTAGGGAGTTCGAAATTTAATTTTTCCTACTACATAACCGGAATATTGATTTTATTCGGGGTATCGATGGGAAGATTTATTTGCGGTTTTTTATGCCCCTTCGGGTGGTTTCAGGATTTACTGCATAAGCTTCCGACAAAAAAATTCAGCACGAAGAAATTAAAATATTTAAGATATTTAAAATACATCATCATGATTGTTGCCGTATGGCTTTTAGGCGCAATCATCGTTAATAAGACGGGAGGATCCGAACCATATTTCTGTAAATACATATGCCCGCAAGGAATTTTGGGAGGCGGCATACCCTTGGCAATCGTTAATCCGTCCATAAGAGCGGCTTTAGGAAAATTATTCACATGGAAACTGGTTATTCTTATGACATTTGCAGGACTTTCCGTTTTCATCTATCGCCCATTTTGTAAATGGATATGTCCGCTTGGAGCTTTTTATTCATTTTTCAATAAGGTTTCCTTTTACAAATATCATGTGGATAAAAATTTATGTGTAAACTGCGGAAAATGCAAAAAAATATGTAAAATGGACGTTGATATGGCTAAAACCCAAGACGCATTGGAATGTATTCGTTGCGGTAAATGCATCGAAGCATGCCCTACCAAAGCAATTTATACATCATTATCCAAATGTACCGGATGTAAAAATAAAACATGCCAAACCCGCTAAAAAAACTTAAAAACTAAAAATTTAAAATAGAAAAGGAAGTAAATAATATGAAATTTATTACAAAAAAAATTATGTTTATAATTACCGCCGCAATAATGACTGTTTCACTAACCGCTTGTCAAACAGGCAGTGAACTTGCCGACAAAAAAATCCCTGAATTTAAAGCGGAAGATTTTTCGGGAAATTCATATACGGAAAGTATATTTAGTGAAAATAAGGTAACCGTAGTTAACTTTTGGTTTACGGGATGTCAATCATGTATTGAAGAAATGCCCTATCTTGAACAAATGAATAAAAAGCTTGCCGAACAAAACGTAAAGCTGTTAGGTATATGCACGGATGCCGGAACGGAAGAAATCGATAAGGAAATTCAGAAGATTTTACAAGTAAATAATGTTTCATTTCCTAATTTAAAAATAAAAGACGGCGATGAAATGAAGAAATTAATAAGTTCCATTGTAGCTTTCCCTACAACTTTAGTAATAAACAAAGACGGAAAAATCGTCGGTAAACCCATTGTAGGCGCTCTTAACAGTCAAGCTCAGGAAAACGAAATTAACGAAAGAATTAAAATAGCTTTAAGCGAAAACGCTCAATAAAAATTTTTACAGACACATATTAAACTTTTCATCAATACTTAACTGTCCTATATAATCGCAGTTAAGTATTTTTATTTTATAAAATTTAAAAAGGATTAATTTCCATATAATACAGAAATCAATCCTTCGTTTTTTTTCTTAAAATACTTTACGCATATATAAATATCGTTTCCGCATTTATCAATCGTTTCATATACCGATTTTATTTAACGGCTTATTTGGCGATTGCAAAATCGCCTTCAATCGATTCACCCTTGATAACCCGTTCAATTTGTTCGGAAGTTAAAGTTTCATATTCAATCAAGGCAGTCGCAATTTTAACCAATTCATCACGATGCTCTTCAAGAATTTCTCTGGCATGCTTATAACAACCGTCAATAATCTTTCTGATTTCCTGATCGATTTCAAAGGCAATTTGCCCCGAAACATTAGTAGGAGAATTATAATCACGTCCCAAGAATACATTTTGATTACCGCTGTCATACTTAATAGGCCCAAGATCACTCATTCCATATAAAGTAACCATATCTCTGGCAATATTGGTAGCTCTTTCAATATCATTAACCGCCCCGGTGGTTATGTCGTCAAAAAACATTTCTTCGGCACATCTCCCCCCCATATAACCGGTTATATAAGCAACCAAATCTTTTTTGGTAGTCATCATTTTTTCATCCTTAGGAGTCATCAAATTATAACCCCCTGCCATTCCTCTGGGAATGATGGTAACCTTTTGAACAATTGTGGAATCTTCCAAAAACAAACCGATAATCGCATGCCCGGATTCATGATAGGCGACCAAACGCTTGGTTTTATCATCATATGTACGTGATGTCTTGGCAGGACCCATCATAACTCTGTCTATCGCTTCATCTAAATGCTTCAAGGTAATTACGTTAGAATTTCCTCTAACCGCAAGAATGGCAGCTTCATTAAGCACATTCTCCAAATCCGCTCCGGAAAATCCCGGAGTACGCTTTGCCAAAGCATCCAAATCGATATCCTTTTCCAAAACTTTATTTCTTGCATGAACCTGCAATATTTCTTTTCTACCCTTGCGATCAGGTAAAGAAACCGTAATTTGACGATCGAAACGCCCCGGACGAAGTAAAGCGGGATCAAGCACATCCGGTCTGTTGGTAGCCGCAATTATAACCACTCCGTTATTATCCTGAATACCGTCCATTTCCACCAATAATTGGTTCAAGGTTTGTTCACGTTCATCATGACCGCCTCCAAAACCGGCACCTCTTTGTCTTCCTACCGCATCGATTTCATCGATAAAAATCATACAAGGAGCGGTTTGTTGAGCTTTTTTAAACATATCACGCACACGACTTGCCCCAACCCCTACAAACATTTCCACAAAATCGGAACCGGAAATACTGTAAAAAGGTACATCGGCTTCACCGGCCACCGCCTTAGCCAACAAGGTTTTTCCCGTACCCGGAGGCCCGACTAATAATATTCCCTTAGGAATTCTGGCACCCATTTTCGCAAATTTCTTCGGATGCTTTAAATATTCAATAATTTCAGCCATTTCCTGTTTTTCTTCATCGGCACCGGCTACATCATCAAATTTAACCTTAATATTCCCTTCCAATCTGGCTCTTGACTTAGAAAATTCAAAAGCCTTGGCATTGGAACCGGCTCCACCCATTCTGTTAAACATAAAAATGATAAAACCGCTGATAATAATGAAAGGTAAAACCGAACCTAACAAATCAAACCACATATTGGACGCATTCGCATCCACAACTACAAGTTTACTTTCGCCAAGTTCATCAATAATTTCATCAACCTGTACTTCCGTACTGGGAATTCTGGAACTGAAAACTACTACCGTATTATCCTTCTCATACTTCCCTTCCACTTCCACAACATTACTTCCTACCGTGATAACCGATTCGGTAATGTCTTCCGTCTTTAATACCTGCTTT
>JBHAFN010000145.1:0-3001 GCA_041856105.1 Bacillota bacterium | reverse complement strand
GATTAAATTAACACATCTGTTCACATATAAATTTTGAGTTAAGATTGCTCTTTTATCCCCACGTTTTGCCGCACTGTCAATATCTCTTGCATCACTGGAAATGCCGGAAACCCCCAACATACCGGATTTTTTATTTAAATACACATCCATTTCTTGCGGAGTGCAGTTCAATTTTTCCATCATGTAATAAACAACCGTAGGATCGATATCCCCACATCTTGTGCCCATCATAATGCCGCCAAGAGGAGAAAGCCCCATGGAGGTATTAATACATTTACCGCCTTTAACCGCCGAAATGGAAGCCCCGTTACCCAAATGACAGGTAATTACGTTAATATCTTCCGGTTTTTTATTTTCAAGTTGAGCCAGACGGTTGGCAATATATTGATGAGATGTACCATGCGCCCCATATCTTCTCACCTTATAATCGGTATACCATTCATAAGGAACAGGGAAAATATAAGACTCCTCGGTCATGGTTTGATGAAAAGAGGTATCGAATACAAACACATGACCGATATCAGGCAACGCTTCTTTAAACGCTTTATAACAAACTAAATGAGCCGGATTATGTAAAGGAGCTAAAGAAGACAATTCATCGACAATCCTGACAACATCATCATTTACAACAACCGATTGATCAAAGTAAGATCCCCCTTGGACAATGCGATGCCCTGCCCCTTGAATTTCCTTTAAATCTTTTACTACTTTATGTTCAAGCAAAGCTTCAATTAACAACTCTACCGCTTTTTTATGGTTTTCAACGGGAAGCTCTTTGGAAAATTTCTGATCGTTGATCTTTATGGTAAAAACTCCCATTTTTTGACCTATTCTTTCCGCAATACCCGAAGCTAAAATCTCTTCTTCAGGCATGGAAAACAGTTGGAATTTCAATGATGATGAACCGGAATTTACTGAAATAATTTTACTCATACTTGTCCTCCTTGATCTCAGTTTCAATCAGTTTGTCGATTAATTCATTAATTTCATCGATATTTTTTTCTTTAATTTGTCCGTATAATTCACTTCTTTTAAGATACGCATTATAACAGTTTAGTTTCTCTTCATAATTAAGAAGAATTTGTTCACTGCGCTTTAATGTATCAAATACGGCATTTCTGCTTATTTCTTCCATTTCGGAAATTTCCGACAACGAACAATCTTCAACATAATAAAGCTTGCATATCGCTTGCTGTTTACGAGTAAGCAAAATGCCGTAAAAATCCAATAAGTAATTGATAAAGATCTTATTTTGCATTTTCCAAACCTTTAGAAATGCTGTAAAGATAAGCTTCCAAATCAAACGGTCTTAGATCCTCAGGCTTTTCTCCCAAACCGATAAAATATACGGGGATCTTCAGTTTATGTTTAATCGCAATCACAATTCCCCCTTTGGCGGTACCGTCCATTTTGGTAAGAATGATTCCCGTCAAATCGGTTGCCTCGTCAAAGACCAAAGCTTGCGATAAACCGTTTTGACCGGTTGTACCGTCCAAAACAAGCCAAACGTTATGCGGAGCGTTTTCAATTTCTCTGCCGATAACTTTATGCATTTTAGCCAATTCGTTCATTAAACCGATTTTATTTTGCAATCTCCCCGCCGTATCACACAATAAAATATCAATATTGTTTTCTTTGGCAAATCGACAACCATCTACCAAAACGGCGCTGGGATCACCGTTTTCCTTGCCTTTAACGCAAAAAACACCCAGTCTGTCTGCCCAAGTCGATAATTGTTCAATAGCCCCGGCTCTGAAAGTATCCGCAGCCACCACCGCCACTTTTTTATTTAAATTCTGATAATATTTTATCAACTTGGCAATGCTTGTCGTTTTGCCGCTGCCGTTGACCCCGACAATTAAAATAACCGTCGGTCCGTTTTCATTATAAACAATTTCATTACAAGGCGTTTCATTATAAATGTTGCCCATGGTTTCAACCACAAAGTTCATCGCCCATTGAAAACTTATGGCAGGATATTCTTTAGCCATTTCCTTTAATCTTTCACAAATCAAATCAGCCGTTTCTATTCCTACATCGCTTTCCAGCAGAACAATGGTCAATTCCTCTAAAAATTCATCGTTAATCCCCTTATATTTGTAAGATAAACCGTCCAATTTTTGCCCGAATGATTCCTGACTCTTCTTAAATCCGCTTAAATAAATGGCCTGATCATCTTTTTTCTTGAATTTTTCTTTCAACTTGTCAAAGAAACTCATTTGCCGACCTCCTTATCCGGAGCCATTTCCATTGCTTTGGTAAGCTCTACTTTTAACATTTGAGATACTCCCTGTTTCTGCATGGTAACCCCATATAATATATTACACTCCTGCATGGTACCGGGACGATGCGTAACTACTATAAATTGAGTTTTATCCGTAAAACGCTTTAAATATTTCGCAAATCTTTCCACGTTACCCTGATCCAAAGCAGCTTCCACCTCGTCAAAGATAACTAACGGCACCGCTTTTACTTTCAAAATCGCAAACAATACGCATATGGCAATTAAACTCTTTTCCCCACCCGATAACAATCTGATGTTTTGAATTGATTTGCCGGGAGGCTGAACATCGATATCTATTCCGGTATTTAAAATATCACTGGGATCTTCCAAGACAACTCTGGCTTTTCCTCCCCCGAACAAGTTTCTGAAAATATCGTTAAATTCCGTATTGATTAAATCAAACATTTCTTTAAATTGCCTGATCATGGTTTGATCCATTTCATCAATAGCCTTAAGCAATTTTTCACAACTTTCTTTTAATTCCTTAACTTGTTTTAAAGTAAATTCATAGCGGGCGTTAACTTCGCTATACTCCTCGGGAGCGTTCATGTTTATATTGCCCAGATTTTCAATTTCACTTCTGAGTTTCAACACTTCTTCCCGAGCGTTTTCTATCGTTTCCCCCACCACTTTGGTTTTCGCAAATTCATAAGTCATTTGATATTCGCTCGCCAATCTTTCAATGTTATTGGCAAGCTTGACTTCCAGCTTGGCTTT
>JBHAFN010000144.1:0-2963 GCA_041856105.1 Bacillota bacterium | reverse complement strand
TCTTTCGTTTTGTAATTTAGGAATCGAATTGACATTTGAATTACCTTTTAAAATTTTATCTTTAAAAAGTTGAAATTTATCTTCATTAATTATATTTAATTTATATCCAAGATTATTTTTGTTTTCAATAATTATCCCATATTGTTCTTCAATAATTTTTCTGTAATTTTTTAAATCTTCCCTTAAAGTTCTGGGTTTAATTCGCAGAGTTTCACATAACTTTTCTTGCAAAACAAAATCATTATTTTCGTATAAAATCATCAGAATGTCTATTATACGCCCTTCCATGAAATCACCCTTCAACTTTATTCTTTAAATAATAATAGCACATAAAATCAACAATAAATAAAAAAACATAAACTTGACTAATTTTTAATTATTATACTTAAAACTGTAAAAATTATTGCAATGGTTTATAATGAAATAAAGGAGTGAGTTATATGCCTAAAGATCAAATATATGTATTACAAAACGGAACAAAGATACCTAAGTTGGGCTTCGGCACATGGCAATTAAGTGATGCCGAAACCGCTTATAAATCCACTTTAGCCGCATTAAAAGCAGGCTATAGACATATAGATACTGCCGCAATTTATGGTAACGAAGAAAGTATAGGACAAGCTATTATCGATAGCGGTATACCTCGTAACGAAATATTTTTAACGACCAAATTATGGAACGATTCTCACAGTTATAACAAGGCTTTAAAAGAAATAAATAATTCTCTAAAGAAATTAAAAACAGACTATGTTGATTTGTATTTAATTCATTGGCCAAATCCGATTCAATATCGGAATAATTTTGAAGAATCCATTAAAGAAACATGGAAAGCAATGGAAGAAATATACAAAATAGGAAAAGCAAGAGCAATCGGCATAAGTAATTTTAAACCACATCATATTCAAGTGCTGTTGGAAAACTCCGAAATTGCCCCTATGGTAAATCAAATCAGGTTATATCCCGGTTTTGAACCGAAAGAAATGATTAACAGCTGCAAAAGACACGGAATGCTTATCGAAGCATATTCTCCGCTGGGAACAGGTAAAATATTCGAATCTGAAGAACTTAAGAAAATCGCTCAAAAATACAATAAAACAATTGCTCAAATATGTATTAAATATTCCCTACAAAAAGGATATATTCCGTTACCCAAATCTCAAAATGAGGAAAGAATAAAAGAAAACTTTGCCGTATTTGATTTTGAATTAAGCGAAGAAGATATGCAAAAAATTTCTAATATACCCAATTATTGCGGAAACGGTTCCGATCCTGATACATGCCAATTTTAATCAAGCAGGAGGAAAATTCATTAAATGAATTTCTCGACCTCTTACTCCACCACATATGCCTTTTGGAATAAAGCGGTTCAAAACTTAATAACTATGTAATGTTTGATAACGGTCTGCCGGAGATGGTAGGCCTTTTAATTTGAATTTTTTCTTTGATATAAGTGAACCTAATCCGTCTTTGGCTGTGGCCATATATTCTTAGCCCCATATCCAATTTATTCATTAAAAATATCCATGAATTTTTAGAAGTTCGTGTATTAATCATTTTTCTCATTAGAGTTGCCATTTTCATTAAATCTGAATATGTACCGACAATAATTCAACCATATTACACAAAGAAAGTTCGCTATGACAGTCTTGGTCAGGGCAAAAAATAATGAATAGTAACGGAGGATTTGATAAAATATATGCAAGAAGCGCATACTCGAGGTGGTATTATGGCAACAAAGTATAAGTCCAATGATCCCGTTCATCTGTTAATCGGATTAAATAAACTGCGGTCTTAAAGCATTCCGGTGGATTCTATACGATTAAGTTCAAAGATACAGGCAGTTGGATAAAACTGAGAGAAAGTATGTTTTCCCCTGCAGGGGAAGCGATCAAAGAAAGTATAAAGAGGTAAGAAACTTGGGTGTTGATGTAAAAATAAAGAATAAACAATTGTTCAAAAAAGCTTTAAAAATCGAGGATATTACATTAGGGAAGTACAAATACGGTTACTTGGATGATTATTGGAGAAATACCGGTGAACTTGAGGAAGGCTACAATGTCCTCTATGATCCGGACAACATAGGAAGAGGAATGGAATTCCAATGGTCTAACAATCTAAAAAATGAAATAAATCTCAGGATAAATTTCTTTTCTACAAAATACGACATGGAAATGTTCTATGAAGTTATCAGAAATATCCTTCACGTTTGGAAGGTTAAGTCCTTTGAACACGATGGTTCTGATTGCACAGAAGCCGATTTGGAAGAATTATGCAAAAAAGTGAAGAAATCCAACTTGGATTACATAGCTAATATTGACCAAACGAATATAACAACAATCTTCGGTGCAATGCGCCCGATTCATCTTGATATTGAGCGTGTTAAATCTTTCGGCGAGAATAAAAACGAAGAAGGATTTGCTGACTACCTACATAATTTGCAATGTCCTGATGATTATTATGCAGTACCGATTGTAATCAAACTGAACAATACCGAATTTTTCGGGAATTATACGATTATAGCTGAAACCGATACAATCTTTCCCAAAAAAGCTTCTGATCCAATACTATTTAAAAATCCGAGTACCGGTGAACAACTGAAATGTTCTTTCTTTGTTGTAACATTTGTATCCAATGTAAAGAAACGTGTGGTAGGAAGAATGGCTTTCGATGAATTTGTCGAAAAAGCCGGCATTATGAATTGTCCAAAACATGATATGAACCATGTTTTTCTGAAAGGATTTTCAGAAGATGAAATAACTAAACTTGCTGAATCGGCGAGTTATGATCCTTTGGAAAAAAAGCAATAATAAATAATAGTCTTTACTTAATTAATTGTTTATTTTTGATTAATTACTATTTATAAGAAAATTTCAGTAATATATGCTATTTCATCTTTGACTATATGTATACCGAACACTTCATTTATATTAGAAAGATTATGTTCGACTTTTCTGAATATCAAT